>CAZILI010000109.1:0-2880 GCA_964539965.1 uncultured Burkholderiales bacterium
CGAAATGCTGAATGGCGAGTACCGGGCCGAAGCTCGACTCGAACACCGGCATCGCCACGCCGGGCGAGACCTTGGCGAACTCCTCCAGCACGAGCACGGCCTCGAGATGGCCCAAGCCCTGCCCGCCGTACGACTCGGGCGTGTTGACGCCGAGAAAACCCATCTCGGCGTAGCGCTTCATCCACTCGCGCGATACCGGCTCATCGCGCATTTCGACTTCGCGCGCCAAGGTAGGCAGCTCGCGCTGCGCGAACTTGCGCGCTGCCTCTTGAATGTCGCGTTGCTGCGGGGTGAGTTGAAAGTCCAAGCAATGCCTCCTTTGAGAAGTGTTCGTTAAGTAACCGTCATGAACCAACGCCGAACAGCCGACCCATCCATAGCGACAAGTCCGCATCGGCGCGATAGATCATGGTAATCAAAACCCAAGCGGTCATCACGACGGCGATGAGCAAATGGCGATCGCGCACTCTGCGATACTCTTCGATGGACACTTGCGCTTGGTACATGGCGTCGTGCTGCGCGGCCGCCAATGCATGATGAAATCCCGCCCACCAAAGATACAAGGCAAACGCATAGAACAAGGTACCCTGCACGATCCAGCCTTCGATGCCGCTGCGCCGCAGCACGATCAGCATGAAGCCGGTGACCAATTGCGCAAGCGCGGCGATGCGCCAGCCACCGAACAGCGGACGTGCAACGTCGGCGATTGCGGCGCGCTCTTGCGGGGTAGGCGCGCGATCGCCTAAGCGAAACACCAGCAGCAGGAATATCCCACCGCCGAGCAAAATCATGCCGCTGTACACGTGCAGCAGTCTGACCCACTCGAGAAACCCGCTTCGGCTGAATCCCGCCTTGCCGAGCGCGACCAGCAGCGCGAGTAAGTACAGCGGAAGCAGCGCCGTCATGACCCGTCTCACGCCCTTGTCCGGCCACCAGTGGATCGAAAATCGATCGTGGCGCGTAACGCCCGCACCTGCCGGTGCCTGCGTACCAGCATCCGAAGCCGGCGGCTGATAGTTGGCACGCTCGCGGCCGCAAAAACGCTCAAGCGCGCGCAGGACCTCCAGCAATCCTGGCGCGTGCGGATCGTCGTTCCAATCCAGCAGACGGCTGGCGTGCAAGCGGCCGAAACCCAAAGGCATCTCAACGCGCTCGATCATCACCGGCACCAACTTGTTCGCCTGCAACGCGCGGCCGGCCTCGTCGATCACCCAGCCCGATTCGATGCTGTTCTTCGAAAACAAGGCAACCACCACGGCGGCGTCGCGAATCTGCTCGGCGATGAGGCGCCGAAAGTCGTCTCCTCCCAGCAAAGCGTGGTCCCACCAAACCGTGAACCCATAGCCGTCTAGCACCGAGGCAAGCCGCGCAGCGAGCGGCCGATCGAGATGAGAGTAAGAGATGAAAACATCCTTGCTCGCGGCGTTCATGACCCCCTCGTCACTGCCTACATGGCGCGCGCGGTGAATGCACCGGCGCAATACGCGGTCTGCGGCGTCAGCCGATCAGCGGCGGCAAGTGCGCGGCGTAGCGGCGCATGCACGCGAGCCCGAACTCGCTCGGGGCGATCGCGGGCGCGCGCGCATGAACCGAGTCGATGCCCAGGCGCTGCGCCGCCAAGCGCTTGCCGTAGGCGACTAAGTTCTCCACGCTCGACATCAAAAACACGATGAGCGGCAGCAGGTCGCGATGGATGCGCTCGGCTTCGGCTTCAGCTTGCGGCGTGCCTTGTTTCATGAGCTGGTAGATGCGTACCTGTGCGTCGACGGTGTCGGGCGAGGGAATCAGTCCGACGCAACCCGCGCGCAGCGAGTTCGGCAACTGCAGGCCGTTGTAGCCGTTGAACACCGCGAAGCGCCCGTCGGTGTCTTGGATCAGCGCGCGCACGTAGGTCGCCGGGCCTTCCGCCTTCAGCAGGCACAGCTTGGGATGCGCGTCGTTGAGCGCCTTGAGGGTCGAGTTGGAGAGACTGGTGGCGATTAGGCCCGGCGCGTTCTGAATGGCGACCGGCACGGGCGAAGCGTCCGCCACGGCGCCGAAGAATTTGGCGTATTCGCTCTCGGGCGCGCCCGCCACCGGAGGCGGCTGCAAAATAACCCAGCTCGCCCCGGCCGCCACGCTCTCGCGCACGAAGGCGATTTGGCCCTGAATGCTCGGCTCGGCGACCGTCACGGCCAGCGGCACGCGCCCGTGTATGTCCTCCGCCGCCCAACGCACCAGGGTGCGCCGCTCGTTCAAGTCGAGCTTGTTGACCTCGGTGGCGAGCCCCAGCACCGCGATGCCGTGCGCGCCGGCCGCCAAGCAGCCTTCTACTTGACGGCGCATCGCCTCGCGGTCGAGCGAGCCGTCAGCGTTGAAGAAAGCGTACAGAATGGGGTAGATGCCGTGGAAGGACATGCGCAAGAACGAGAACGTTGGATGGGGCTCGGGAGTCGTACTCCTAGCTGTACCCTATTTATAGGCTAGTGCGCGAGCGGTTTACAGCCCTATACCCCCTTATTTGCACTTCCCGGGTCGGCGCGGATCGTCGTCCTTGAGGAGTTGCGCCGCCACTTTGAGATAAGTGGCCTGCCGGCATTCATAGCCGTTGGCGATGTGCTGCGGATCGTGGCCCATGCAGATCAAGAACCCGTCTGCGATCAATCCGCCCTTCTTGCAGAAGTGACCTTCGATCATCTCGTCACGGCCGGTCTTTTGATAGTCCGACAAGGCACTGCCGGGATCGAGGCACCACGCCATGCCTTCTTTGAGGATCGCGTCGCTGCAATAGTCGGCCGCGCCGGCGAGCGGAAGCCAAGCGAACAAAAGGATGCCGCAGAGCCACCTGCGCCAGAGGGTAATCGTCACTTGGCGGCGCAGTCGGCGGGCTTGCGCGAATCG
>CAZILI010000109.1:2890-10231 GCA_964539965.1 uncultured Burkholderiales bacterium
TTGCAGACGGAAACCCGAATGGTGCGCATCACATCGGCGGGCTTGCGCGAATCGTCCGCCGCGAGCAGCTGGCTCGCCGCGCCCAAGGTATCGTCCGCGCTGCAGGCGAGCAGATTCTTGAGCGCGTCGGCGTCGTGGCCTAGACAGCGGAACAAGCCGTCCCTCACGAGTTCGCCCTTACTGCAAAAGCGCCCTTTGATGACGTCGGCCAGCGCGGCCTTCTGAAAATCGCTGAGCGTCTGCTGAGGATCCAGGCACCAGCCGGCGTACTTGGCGAGGTTCTCTTGGTTGCACAACGAGCGCGCGTGACCGGCTGGCGCGATCGCAAACAGAAGCGCAGCCGAAACAACGGCGGAGTCGATTCTCACCCGGATTCTCCCTAATGTTTGCAGTTGGCCGGCTTACGCGCATCGCCCTCGGGCAGCAGAGTCACCGCCGCCGCCATGTGGAACTCGGGCTTGCACACCCAGCTATGCTTCATGTTCTCGATGTCGTGATTCCAGCAGATCTGCGTGCCGTCGGTGATGAGCAGCGGCTCCTCGCAGTAACGCCCCTTGATGATGTTGTCGCGCCCCTGCTGCTGATATTCCGACAGCTTCTGCGCCGGATCGACGCACCACTTGATCATATCCGCGAGCCTCCCCTCGTCGCAGCCCCATTCGTACACGGCCCAAGCTGCGGGGGCGCCCGCGCTCAAGCCCGCGCAGGCGAGCCAGGCCGCCAGCGTTGTTGTCATGACTTTCATGCTTTGCGTTATTCCCTTCGTTAGATACGCTCGATCACCGTCGCGGTCGCCATGCCGTGACCGATGCACATGGTTTGTAATCCGAACTTGCCGCCGGTCGCTTCCAGTCCGATCAGCATTTTCGCCATCAGGCCGGCGCCGGTGGCCCCGAGCGGATGGCCGTGCGCGATCGCCCCGCCCCAGGGATTGACCTTGTCCATGTCCGGGCGCAGCTCGCGCGCCCATGACAGCACGACGCTGGCGAAGGCTTCGTTGACTTCGAACCAGTCGATGTCTTGCATCGACAAGCCGGCGCGCTGCAGCGCCAGGCGCGTTGCCGGGATGACGCCGGTGAGCTGTAGAGTGGGATCGGAACCGACCACCACGCGGGCGCGGAACTTAGCGCGCAGGCGCAGTCCGTCCGCCCGCGCGACGTCCTGATCGCCGACCAGCACCGCCGCAGCGCCGTCGGAGATCTGGCTCGCGTTACCGGCCGTCACCACGCCGTTGCCCGCCGGGCGAAACACGGTCTTCAATTCGGCCATGCGTGCGGCATCGATCACTTCGCGCACGCCCTCGTCACGCGTCATTTGGATAGCGCCTTGATGCGGATCCACCGCCGGGGTGAGTACGATTTCCTTGTTGCGCTCGGCCTTGGCGGCGCGCGCCGCTTTCTCGTGGCTCGCCTTGGCGAAGTCGTCGCAATCCTGCCGCGTAATGCCCCAACGCTCGGCCACTCGCTCGGCGCTCTCGCCTTGATGGATCAAGTCGTAGCGTCGGAACAGCTCGGGATTCAAGCTCTCGAAGCCGTGCACCTCGCGCCCCAGTGAGATGTCGAGGAACATCGGTACGCGCGACATGCTCTCGACGCCGCAGCCGATCGCGTACTTCATGTCGCCCGCCGCGACCGCCTGGGCGGCGAAATGCACCGCCTGCTGGCTCGAGCCGCACATGCGGTTGAGCGACACACCGGGCACTTCGATGGGAAAGCCGGCCAGCAGCACGCCGAGCCGGCCCGGATTGGCGCCTTGCTCGCCGGCCAAGGTGACGGTTCCGTCGACCACGTCTTCGATCTTGGCCGCGTCGATGCCCGCACGCTGTACCACGGCTTTCAGCGCGTGCGCGAGCAGGCTGTCCGGACGCGTGTCGCGCAGGGCGCCGCCGCGCTTGCCGAACGGTGTGCGTATCGCTTCGAGTATGACCGCTTGCCCCATTGACTTTCCAGAAAACCGGCGACCGCTCATGGTACCGCGTCCGGCCCGCCGATGCGAACCGCGCCGGCAGAGTTGGCCCAAGCGAACGTTCCGGTGCAGAATACGCGCCTTCGATCGGAGTTTAAGAGTCGAGATGGGCGATCTGTTGCAGCTGTACGACGACGTGATCATGGATCACATCAAGAACGCGCGTAATTTTGGTGAGCCGAGCGGCTTCACGCGCAAGCACGAGATTCACAACCCGCTGTGCGGCGACCGGCTCACCTTGTATCTGACCACGGTCGACGACGTCATACGCGACATCGCCTTCGCCTGCACGTGCTGTGGCATCTCCATGGCCTCGGCTTCGATCCTGACCGAGCTGATCAAGCAGCAGACGCGCGAACAAGCGCTCTCGCTACAGCAAGCGTTCGTCAAACTCGCGACCCCGCCGATCGCCGAACCGCCGGCCAACACTGACCCGAGGCAAGCGGCGCTGCTGGCGACCGCCCGCGCCTACCCGGCGCGGGCGGGTTGCGCGACCCTAGCCTGGCAAGCGCTCGGCGAAGTGCTCGCGCAACCTTGAGGATGCCTAGCGAGAGAAATCGAATGCGTTGGTGAGATCGTTGGCGGCCGCATCGCGGCTGGACAAGGGCGCCAGCCCGAAGCGCCGCTCGATCAACTTGAGTATCGAGGTGGTGTCGTACTGCGTGTGATCGATGTGTCGGCGCTTGGCGTACGGCGACACGATAACCGCGGGAACGCGCGCGCCCGGACCGAAGCGATCGACCACCGGCGGAGCGACATGGTCCCAGCGGCCGCCGTTTTCGTCGTAGGTGATGATGATCGCGGTGCGCGGCCAGTGCGGGCTCGCCTGCACCGCGCGCACCAAGTCGGCCACGTGCTGCTGGCCGCTCGCCAGATCGGCGTAACCCGGATGCTCGTTGCTCGGCCCCAAGGGCTTCACGAAGGCGACCGCGGGCAAGGTGCCGCCCTTGAGGTCGGCCAGGAAATCGCTTTCGTCCTTTAGGTGCACGCGCTTGCGTTCGCTACCGTCGGCGTAGCGCTCAAAGTACGCGAACGGCTGATGATGGTATTGAAACGCCTCGTGCGGCTTGCCGGCGAGCGCGTCGTTCCAGCCGCCGGAGTACCAGGTCCAGGAGATGCCTTTTTCCTCGAGGCGATCGCCGATGGTAGGCTGCGTTTGCGGCGGAACCAGCTCTTCGCGCGCCTTGCGTGCGGGGTGCGGGCTGTACACGCTATACGCGGTGTTGACCACGTAGCCGTCAGGCGTGACCGTGCCGTCCTTGATGAGGATGCCGTTCTCGTCGATCTTCGCGCGCAGTCCGGCCGGCGCGTCGGGCCACACCGGCGTGCAAGCGCATATCAGCCATTGGTGATTCAGGAACGAGCCGCCGAAAGCGGCGTGAAAAAAGTTATCCGCCAAGGTGTACTCTTGCGCCAGTTTGCCGACCGGAAGCTCCGTGGCGTCGTAGTAGCTCATCGCCAGCGCGCCGGCGTCACTCCAGGCGACGAATTGATCCATGCGTCCGCCGTTGATCTGCAACTGCTGCTGATAGAAGCGATGCACCAGGTCGCCGGTCTTCTCGTGCGGCGCGATGTACTGCGAGAGATCGAACGGCCCGACCGGCAAGCCGACCGGGATGCGCTCGTCGGGCGCCGGTGGCTTCTTGGATTCGAGGCGCATCGCCGCCGGCAGGCGCGCGTAGGGCCGGCCGTCGCGGTCGACCTGCTTGGCCGCCTCGCCCGCGTTCGCTAGGCCGTTCGCGCCGGGGAACTTGCCGTACAGGCCGTCGAAGCTCCAGTTCTCTTGAAAGATCACGACGATGTGGTCGATCTTGGCGAGCCCGGCCGGCGCAGCGCGCTCGCCCGGCGAACTCGCGCAGGCGGCCAACACACAAGCGACCAACGCCAGGGTCGCGCTTCTCGCGCGGCCTATCGCATGTAACGGCAAGCGCTGCGGCATTTCGTTATACCCTCCTAGAGTACTGCGTTGCTGGCTTGTGTAGGTGCGGGCTTGAGACTGATACCGGCCATAGTACCGCATTAGCCTAACGCGGCGCCGGCTTGAGGGTCAGCTTACCGAGATGCAGCCCGCTGTCGACCTTGATGATCTCGCCGGTGATCAATTCTGCGCCCTCGATCAACCACAGCGCGACGGCGGCGATGTCGTCGGCGGAGGCCGCTTTGGCGAGCGGCACCGTGTCGAGATAACCCGCCTTGAAATTCTCGTAGTCCGCCGGATCGGCGAAACGGCCTTTGTGCCAGCGCGTCTCGATCAAGCCGGGCGCCACCGCATTCACCCGAATAGCGGGCGCCAGCGCGCGGGCGAGCGCGAGAGTCATGGCGTTCATCGCCCCCTTGGTGGCGATGTAGGCGGTGGACGAGCCCACGCCGAGCACGCCCGACAGCGAGGAGATATTCACCACCGCGCCGTCGCCTTGCTGCTGCATTGCCGGTGCGCAGGCGCGAATCATCTGATAGGCACCGATCACGTTGACCGCGTACAAGTGCTGCCAATCGTTGAAGCTCAGGCCTTCGAGATCGGTGGCGGCGACGAATTTGGTGATGCCCGCGTTATTGATGAGCGCGTCGATGCGACCCCAGCGATCGAGCGCGGCCTTGGCGACCGCGCGGCAGTCCGCATCGTCGGCGACATCGCCTTGCACCACCATGGCGTCCGCTCCCGCCGCTAGACAGGCGGCCAAGGTCGCCTCGGCTTCGCTCTTGCTCTTGCTGTAGTTCACCACCACGCGCGCGCCGCGCTGTGCGAGTTGCACACAGCAAGCCGCGCCCACCCCTACGGCCGATCCGGTCACCACCACTACTTTGCCATCGAGTTGCACGCAATCTCCTCAAGAACCATGCGAAACAGACCGAAACAGCTTTTCGTGCGCTGGAAGTGTACACCCGTGCGCCTATCGAACAGAGCACGGAATCGGGCCGCTATTCCAGCGATGGGCGCGGGTACCCGCTGATAGCATACCCGCGTCGAGTTCCGTCAGGGCTTGGCGCGGCGAAAGTGTGCAACAAGCGTTCAAGAAGACGACTAGAGCCACTACGAAATCTTTGAATAGGGACTTTGGAACATGACAAACGTAACCATTAGGCAGCGCTTGACCGGACTGGTGGCGCTGGCCTTGTTGTTCTTGCTGGGCATCGGCCTGACCGGCTGGTGGGGCATGAGCCGCTTGGCCACGGCGAACGAGACCAGCGTCGTATACGCCGAAGCGATTCGCGACCATATGGAAGTCGACATGCGTCACGACGCGCTGCGCGCCGATGTGATGCGCGCACTGCACGCCGCCGCCCGCGGCCGCACCGACGAGCAAGCCGAGATCAAAAAGGACGTCGAAGATCACGCCAAAGAGATCAAGGAATTCCTGACCCAGTTCGAAGCCAAGGACATAAGCATCGAGATCAAGCAGTCGGTCACCAAAGTGCTGCCGGTGCTGGAGGCCTATATCGCCAGCGCACGGCGCATCGTGGCGCTCGCCTTCAGCAACGAAAAACAAGCGGAGGCCGCGCTGCCGGAATTCATGACGGCGTTCGAGGCGCTCGAAGAAGCGCTTGCCAAAGAGGGCGATCTCATCGAGGTACACGCCACCCAACTGAAGGACGCTGCGGCCAAGGCGGCTTATAAGCAACGTTGGGGCATCATGATCGCCACCGCCATCGCGCTGCCGCTGTTGGCGGTGATGGCCCTACTCACCCTGTCGGCGGTCACGCGTCGGATCGCTCGGCTGCGTGAATTCATGGTCGAGTTGGCGAGCGGAGATGCCAACCTCGCCAAGCGCATCCCGGTGGGCAACCGGGACGAAATCGGCGAAGCCGCACTCGCTTTCAACAGCTTCATGGATACCTTGCACGGCATCGTGAGCCAAGTGCGCGGCAACGCCGAGCAAGTCGCGACCTCGGCTGCGCAATTGTCGGTCACCGCGGGCGAAGTCGGTGCCAGCGCGAAGAAGCAAAGCGAAGCGGCGATCGACACCTCAAGCGCCGTGCAACAGGTGAGCAGCAGCATCGCCTCGGTCGCGCACAGCGCCGACGGGGTGCGCGCGCTGTCGAAAACCAGCCTGGAGCGCACGCGCGAAGGCTACGCCGGCATGGCACAGTTGGTGAGTGAAATCGAGCGGGTAGAAGACGCGGTCAACGCCATCGCCAAGTCGGTGAGCGAGTTCGTGCACGCCACCGAAGAGATCACCGGCATGACGCAGCAAGTCAAAGACATCGCCGAGCAGACTAATCTATTGGCGCTCAACGCGGCGATCGAAGCCGCCCGCGCCGGTGAGCAAGGCCGCGGCTTCGCGGTGGTGGCCGACGAGGTGCGCAAGCTGGCCGAGAAGTCCGCCACCTCCGCCGGCAAGATCGACGAGGTGACGGGCACGTTGGCGTCTCGCTCGAAGGAAGTCGCGCAAACCATCTCCCGAGGCCTAGAGGCTTTGGGTGTGAGTCGTCAGTACGTGAACACGGTCGAAAACGTGCTGTCGCAAGCCGATGCCACGGTGGGCGAGACCAGCAAGGGGGTGGACGCCATCACCGGGCTGGTCAAAGAGCAGACCGCTGCCAGCACCAGCATCGCGCGCAACGTCGAACAGATCTCAGAAATGGCAAAGGACACCAGCGCGGCGATTCAAGAGGCGACCTCCGCCGCCGGCATGCTCGAGCAACTCGCGGGCAAGATGAACGCCCTCGTGGGCCGCTTCAAGCTCGCCGCCTAGGAGAAAATAAGAGCCGGTCGAGCCCACGACGGCTCGACCGGCCTTTTCGTTCGCCTGAGCGAGGGACCCTGGCCCTCCAACGTTGCCCAGGCAACGATCCTGCTCGAATCGGGATTGCCGTCTCCGTTTTCCTCCACGTCGAGCTGCGCGTTGCCGCTGCCGATTGCGGTAACGGTGACGCTCGAGTTGCTGTCGATTGCCTTCATTGATCCCGCCGTAGGCGGATTGACGCCAGTGCCTTCGAAAGTGGTGAGGGTTTGTACATCGATCGTGCCGCCGGGCGTCGCGGTTGTGAGACTGCCGCTCCCGAGAAGGTATAGAGCTCGCCCGCCGTCACCGGACTGGATGGCGACCAGCGTGTACCCCGCCAGCAAGGTGAGCGTATCGCTCGCGTCGGCGAGCGCGAGACCGTCTGAGATCGTCTCAGGCAGGCTTGGCGATTTTCAGTTGCAGGGATTTCGTTTCCAGGAATTCCGCGAGCCCATACTTCCCCAGCTCGCGGCCATGGCCGGACTGCTTGTAGCCGCCGAACGGCGCGAGGGGATTGAACGGCGCGCCGTTGATGTCGACCTGCCCGGTGCGCATGCGCCGCGCGACACGCTTGGCGCGCTCTTCGTCCTTCGACCACACGGCTCCCGCCAAGCCGTAGATGGTGTCGTTGGCGATGCGCACGGCGTCGTCT
>CAZILI010000110.1:0-10213 GCA_964539965.1 uncultured Burkholderiales bacterium
GCCTACATCGAAGTCATGATGCAGGGCGACGCGAAGGGACGTGTATTCACGTTTCCGATTCCGACCTACAACATCACGCCGGGTTTTGATTGGGATTGCGAGACTAGCGACTTGCTGTTCGCGATGACCGCCAAGTATGGCTTGCCCTACTTCCAGAACTTTCTCAACTCGGAACTCAAGCCGCACATGATCCGCTCGATGTGCTGCCGGCTGCAGCTCGACTTGCGCGAATTGCTCAAGCGCGGCAACGGGCTATTCGGGTCGGCGGAACAAACCGGCTCGTTGGGTGTGGTGACATTGAACTGCGCACGATTGGGATACCTGTATCGCGGCGACGGCGACGCACTATTGCAAAGAGTAGATCGGTTGCTCGAACTGGCAAAAGCGAGCCTCGAGATCAAGCGCAAGGTCATCCAGGGGTATATCGACGCCGGGCTGTTGCCCTACACCAAACGCTATCTCGGCAGCCTGCGCAATCACTTCTCCACGGTGGGCGTAAATGGACTCAATGAGATGATTCGCAACTTCACCGGCGATGCGCACAACATCACGAGCGCGCACGGGCATGATCTGGCGCTGCGCCTTCTCGATCACTTACGGGCGCGCAACGGCGCATTTCAAGAAGAAACCGGACACCTGTACAACCTGGAGGCGACGCCCGCCGAAGGCACCACGTATCGCTTCGCAAAAGAGGACAAGAAGCGCTTTCCCGGCATTCTACAAGCCGGCACGGCCGACATGCCCTACTACACGAACTCCTCTCAGTTGCCGGTGGGATTTACCGACGATCCGTTCGAGGCGTTGGAGCGCCAAGAGGAGTTGCAGTGTAAGTACACAGGCGGCACCGTCTTGCACCTGTACGTCGGTGAGCGCATCTCGTCCCCGGCCGCGTGCCGCGCCTTGGTACGGCGCGCGCTGACGCGCTTTCGTTTGCCCTACCTCACTGTCACGCCCACCTTCTCGATTTGCCCGAAGCACGGCTATCTCGCCGGAGAGCACGAGTTCTGCCCGGTCTGCGACGAAGACGCGCTCGCCCGTCGGGCGCAGCAAAGGCGTGCCAAACTTAAGGAGACCGCTCATGTCCACTAGCTTGCAAGATTCCGCCGCCACCTATCCGGCGCTGACCGCCCAAGAGCGCCAGCGTTGTGAAATTTGGACGCGGGTGATGGGCTATCACCGGCCCGTGGCGCTGTTCAATATCGGTAAGCAGGGAGAGTTTCAGGAGCGCAAGTATTTCCGCGAGCCGGCGTTCGAGCCAGTTACCGATGAGGCCCGCCCAACCTAGGGTAGGCGGCCTTACGCCACTGACGACCCAGGATTTCCCCGGACGTCTTGCGGCGGTGGTGTTCATACGCGGGTGTCCGTGGCGGTGCCGATACTGTCACAACCGGCATTTGCAGGCGCGCAGCCCCCGTTCGGCTACGCGATGCTGGGACGATGTGCTGGCCTTTCTACGGCGGCGCCACGGCCTGCTGGACGGCGTGGTGTTTAGCGGTGGCGAGCCGTTGAGCGATGCCGCCCTCGCGCCAGCTATGCAGGCGATCCGCAGGCTAGGGTTCTCGGTCGGACTGCATACGGCGGGGATCTACCCGCACCGGCTGGCGCGGGTGCTGCCGTTCGTGGATTGGGTCGGGCTGGACATCAAGACGGACTTCGACGACTACTCGACCATTACCCGTATCCGTAACAGCGGATCGCCCGCTCAGCAAAGCCTTCGTATGCTGTTGTCCTCGGGAGTGGATTACGAGGTGCGCACCACTGTGCACACGGCCTTCCACTCAGAGGAAGGACTGCTCGCGCTCGCGCAACGGCTCTCCGCTCTGGGCGTGCGTCACTATGCGCTGCAAGCGTTTCGCTCGAAAGGATGCGAAGACGCGGCGCTCAACGGGCCCGCGTCACGCCTCGATTCCCGGCTGGAACAGCGGGTACGACCCCTGTTTGCTTCCTTCTGCGTCCGCGTTGCATAAGAAGTGATCTAGATCAAGGTTTCGCCGGCGGCCTGCAGGCACCATTTGTTCGTTTACTCGCCGACACTGGGCCTTCATGGGCGAACGAGTGAGGCAACCATTGCAGCAAATGGCGTGCAAGCTGTGCGCTATGGGGCCTATCTGCGCAGCGGCGCCGCCGACTCCAGGACATCCGCAAGCGTCCGAAATTGTCGCGCGCGCCCACCGTGTCGAGGCTGGTGAGCTTCTTTGCGGTGCGGGCGCGGCCGACTCCTCCCTGTACGCCATCCGATCGGGTTTTCTCAAGGCGTCCGTATCGACGCCCGCCGGAACGCCACAAGCCGTCGAGTTCCTGATTCGCGGCGACGTAGCCGGCCTCGATCAGATCGATGGACATGCCGCGACGGAAGTGGTCGCATTGACACGTTGCACGGCTTGCGAGATTCCTCGCTCGCGCATCGACGCCCTGTGCGCGCGTTCGGCCGCGGTAGCAGGCAATCTGATGGCTTTGATGAGTGCTGCGATTGCACGCAATCAGATGTGGCGCGCCGCGTTGACCGGCTTCTCGGCGTCGCAGAAAGTGGCGATATTCTTACTCGACTTGGCTCGACGCAGCGGCAGCGGCGCGCAGATGCAGACGGAATTGCCACTGCCGATGCGACGCGGTGATGTCGGGCGCTATCTAGGGCTGCGCGACGAAACGGTGAGCCGAGCGCTGTCGGCCTTGCAAGCACGCGGCGTGCTGGCGGTCAGTGCGCGCCTGGTGAGAATCTTGAATGTTGCGGCATTGCAGGTCCTGGTGCAGCCAGAGCAGGCGCTCGGCCAGAACCGAGACGCCCGTCTTGACAGCGCCCTTCGGCGCTAGACCAAAGAGCGCGTGGATTTTTCTTATTCGCCCCGCGTCACAGAGCTGCAACGGCAAGTATCGGATTTCATCGATCGCTATGTCGCTCCCCATCTCACGCATTGGCAACGTGATATCGACCGAGGCATCTATCCGCCACCGCTAATCGAGGATCTCAAAGCGTTGGCCAAATCCGAAGGGCTGTGGAACCTCTTCTTGCCCACTTTGCGACCGGACCAGCCCGGCACACGCTTGAGCAACCTCGAGTACGCGCCGCTCGCCGAGATGATGGGGCGCATCCACTGGGCTTCCGAAGCCTTCAACTGCAGCGCTCCCGATACCGGCAACATGGAACTGCTGCAGTTGGCGGCAACCGCGTTGCAGCG
Source organism: uncultured Burkholderiales bacterium (assembly GCA_964539965.1). Taxonomy (GTDB): domain Bacteria; phylum Pseudomonadota; class Gammaproteobacteria; order Burkholderiales; family JALYOK01; genus CAZILI01. The sequence goes on from CAZILI010000110.1 coordinate 3,177, forward strand.
CGAGCAATGGCTCGATCCTCTGTTGCGCGGAGAAATCCGATCTTGCTTCGCGATGACCGAGCCGGATGTCGCCTCATCGGATGCGACCAACATTCAGACCCAAATTCGCGCCGACGGCGACGACTACGTCATCAACGGCCGCAAGTGGTTCATCACCGGGGCTGCCGATCCGCGCTGTAAGCTCGCGATCGTGCTGGGCGTGACCGGGCCGCAAGCGCCGTCGCATCGTCGCCACAGCATACTGCTGGTTGCGATGAACTCGCCTGGTGTGACGGTCGTGCGCAACCTGCCCGTCATGCACCACGTCGCGCCGGAAGGACACTGTGAAATGCTGTTACGCGACGTGCGCGTGCCTCGCTCGAGCCTGCTCGGCGAGGAGGGCGGCGGCTTCGCGCTGGCGCAGGCGCGCCTGGGCCCCGGTCGCGTGCATCATTGCATGCGTTCGATCGGCCAGTGCGAGTTGGCCATCGAGCTGATGTGCGAGCGCGCGCTGGAGCGTAAGGCGTTCGGCAAGTATCTGCACGATTTCGGTAGCGTCGCCGAATGGATCGCCCGATCCCGCATCGAGGTCGAACAAGCCCGTCTGCTGGTGCTAAAAACCGCTTGGTTGCTCGATCGACACGGCAACGAAGCAGCTCGCGACGAGATCGCTATGATCAAGGCGCTGGTTCCGCGGCTGCAGACCCGTATACTCGACCGTGCCATGCAGATCTTCGGCGCGATGGGGCTTTCGCCGGACACGCCGCTGGCGTACCTGTGGACCTGGGGCCGCGCGTTGCGCATCGCCGACGGTCCGGACGAAGTGCACTTGCGGGCGGTGGCAAAGGGCGAGATACGGAAAGCCCAGGCTAACCGCGGCCAAACCGCGCGCTACTTTCATGGCGCGCCGACAGGTCGCGGGGGATGACGCACTTCGGCTCCGCTCACAGCGCTGCCCCGCCGAGCGCAAGATAACGGCTCAGCGAGCCTCAGCCGAGCCCGCGGTTAGCGATGCGCTTGTGGATTTGTTTGGCACGCGCGGCGAGCGCTGGACCTCCGTCGCGCTCCAGCCGCTGGAGGAGGCGTTGCACCGCGGGCATCAGCGAGGCGTCGCGCTCGGCGAAACGCGCCAAACTGTCCACGGCCCACGCCTTCACGAATTTCTTCGGGTGCTCGACGTAGGCGAACAAGATAGCTAGGACCCGTTGCCGCTCGGTTGCCGTCCATTCAAGCAACGGCAGCGCGCGCGCAATCTGCAAGCGGATTTCCCAAGACTCGTGCTCTGCGAGCGGCCCGATGAAGAGACCCCGATGACCTTGGATCCAGTTTGGATGCTCGTGGGCCAGCTTTTCCATCAGGTCCATCGCGCGCATCGCGACCAACCAGTCCGGGTCGTTTGCCAGCGGAACGAGCTCCGCCAGACGAGCCTTATCGGCGCGAATCAGCGCCAGTGCTTGGTTGGAGCCGGCGATGGATCGTCGGTCTCCGCCGACCAGCAGTGCGCGAAGCGACAGCTCCCGCGCTTGTGAATCATGTCTTCGGCTAGCGCGCCCGACTCGCCCCATTTCCGGCAGTCAATCCGATGGGGCGACCCTACTGAACTCCGCCCATTTGTTTGACGAATTTCAGAGTCGGGACACTAGCGCACGACAATAGGGGAAGCTCGACGCAGTCGCTCGATCGCCTGCCAGTCCCACTCGATTCCCAGCCCCGGCAATTCGGACGGCACGGCATAGCCGTCTTCGATGCCAACCCGCGAATGCGTTATGTCGTCGAGCTGAGGGATATGTTCGAGCCATGTGGCATTGGGAACGGCACAACACAGACCGAGGTGCAGTTCCATCAAGAAATGCGGGCAGATCGGACAATTGAAAGTCTCTGCCAAATGGGCAACCTTAAGCCAAGGAGTAATGCCGCCGACGCGGCCGACGTCCACTTGCACGACGGAGCACGCGCCGCGCTGCAGGTACTCACGGAAGTGACTCGGGTGGTAGAGCGACTCTCCGATTGCGATCGGCAGTGAGGTCGAGCGAGAGAGAAGTACATGGCCGTTGAGATCCTCGGCCGGCAGCGGCTCTTCGAACCAGGCGATGTCTAATTGCTCGAAATGCCGAGCGCGGCGAATCGCCTCCGGCACGTTGAACGCTTGATTGGCATCGGTCATGATTTCGAAATCGTCTCCGAGCGCTTTGCGTGCCGCTTCCAGACGCTTCATGTCCTCCGACACGTGCGGTCGGCCGACCTTGATTTTGACGCCGCGAAAGCCCTTCTCTTTGTTCGCCACCACGTTGGCGAGCACCTGATCCGGCGTCAGATGTAACCATCCACCTTCGGTGTCGTAGACGGGAATCCTGCGCTGCGCGCCGCCGGCCATGGTGTGCAGCGGCAATTCCGCCCGGCGACAGCGCAGATCCCACAACGCCGTGTCCACCGCGCACAGCGCGATGCTCGTCGTCGCGCCGACCGAATTGGCGTGGGTCAGAAAGAACAGATCCTTCCAGATTTGCTCGACCCAGGCGGGATCCCTGCCGATCAAGGCGGGGCATAGATGGTCTCGCAGCATGGCAATCACCGACGACGCGCCGTTGCCGATGGTATACGAGTAGCCGGTACCGGACAGCCCGTCGTCGCAGTAGAGGCGCAGCATGGGCGTCTCTTGCAGCGAAAAGGTTTGAATGGCGTCGCTGCGCGGTACGTGAGGCTTTAGATCGACTTGAAAAATCTCGATTCGATCAATCTTCGGCATTTACTGTTCCTCAGCGCCGCTAGATCCGGCCACCCCCAGCCTTGCAAGGGGATGCAACCGAGCGCTTGGCTCGGCAGAGATGCGACTACGCCGCTTCGGCCGCCGACGTCTCGGCGGGCACGTCGGGCCGATCCATCAGTTCGACCAATGCCATGGGGGCATTGTCGCCTTGCCGGAAACCGAACTTGAGGATGCGCAAATACCCGCCCGGGCGTTGCTTGTAGCGTGGCCCGAGTTCGTCGAACAGCTTTACCACGACATCACGGTCGCGCAGCCGATTGAAGGCGAGGCGCCGGTTCGCCACCGACGGCGTCTTGGCGAGCGTGATCAACGGCTCGGCGACACGTCGCAACTCCTTCGCCTTCGGCAGAGTCGTCTTGATCGCCTCGTGGGTCAGCAGCGAGTTGGTCATGTTGCGCAGCATGGCCAGGCGATGGCTGGTCGTGCGATGCAGCTTTCTATTGCTTTGGCGATGTCGCATGGGGCACCTGTCGCGGCGTGGCGCTACGCGCTGCGTTTATCGATGAGGCCGGCGGGCGGCCAGTTTTCGAGCTTCATGCCCAAGGTGAGTCCCTTGGACGCGAGCACTTCCTTGATTTCGTTGAGCGACTTGCGGCCCAAATTCGGCGTTTTCAAAAGCTCGGTCTCGGTCCGCTGGATGAGATCGCCGATGTAGTAGATGTTCTCCGCTTTGAGGCAATTCGCCGAACGAACGGTCAGTTCCAGATCGTCGACCGGCTGCAACAGAATCGGATCGACTTGCGGGCTCTTGGTGGGCTCCGCAGTGATCGGCGTCCCCTTCAGATCGGCAAACACCGACAGTTGGTCGACCAGCACGCGCGCGGCGTAGCGCACGGCCTCTTCCGGCTCCATTACGCCGTTGGTCTCGATATCGACGATGAGCTTGTCGAGGTCGGTGCGTTGCTCTACCCGAGCGCTCTCCACGACATAGCTCACGCGCCGCACGGGGCTGAAGGAGGCGTCGAGGAGAATGCCGCCGATAGAGCGATTGTCCTGCTCGACCCTGCGCGTAGTGGCCGGCTCGTAACCGCGGCCGTGCTCGACCTTGACTTGCAGTTCGAGCTTTCCGCCGGGCGCCAGATGCGCGATGACGTGGTCGGGATTCATGACCTCGATGTCGTGGCTGAGTTCGATATCGGCCGCCGTCACCACGCCCGGCCCTTGCTTTTTCAGCTTGACGACGGTCTCGGCATTGTTATGTAGCCGGAACACGACGCCCTTTAGATTGAGCAGCACGTCGACGACGTCTTCTTGCACGCCCTCCATCGCGGAGTACTCGTGCAACACGCCAGTGATCTTCACTTCGGTCGGCGCGAAGCCGGGCATGGAGGAGAGCAAGATGCGCCGCAGCGCATTACCGAGCGTATGGCCGTAGCCGCGCTCGAAAGGTTCTATCACGACTTTGGCGTGATAGGGCGAGAGATTTTGAACATCGATGATACGAGGCTTAAGAAAGCCGCTTGCTTGGCTTTGCATGTGTACGGGCCCTCAACAACCCAACTACGCTTGGATTAGATATTTCTACCGAAAACACCACCACGACCGAGCAACACGTCGGCACTCGAGTTTCTAGCTCGCTCGCGCCCGACCTCCCCAAAACGGCGCGACACCACTCGCACTGATCAGGAATGTCCTATGGGATTACTTCGAATACAACTCGACGACGAGATTCTCGTTCAGCGTAGGCGGTAACTCGGCGCGTTGCGGGCGCGCTTTGTAGGTGCCTTTCATCGCCTTGACGTCGACCTCGATCCAATCGGGAAAACCGCGCTGTTCGGCGGCAGCGACCGACCCCTTCAACCGCAACTGTTCTTTCGCCGCCTGCGCCACCTCGATCGTGTCGCCCGGGCGAACCAAATAAGACGGAATATTCACTCGCCGCCCGTTTACCAGGATGCCGTTGTGGCGCACGATCTGGCGCGCTTCGGAGCGCGACGCACCGAATCCCATACGGTGGGCCACCGAGTCGCGCCGACTCTCCAGCAGTTGCAGCAAGGTCTCTCCGGTAACCCCTTTGATACGCTCAGCCTCGTAGTAGAACTTGCGAAACTGCCGCTCCAGCACGCCATAGATACGGCGAATCTTCTGCTTTGCCCGCAACTGCCCGCCGTACACCGATACCCTCGACGACTTCTGACCATGCTGGCCGGGCGCATAACCGCGCCGCTCGATGGCGCACTTGTCGGTGAAGCACTTCTCGCCCTTGAGGAACAGCTGTTCACCCTCACGGCGACACTGACGGCACTTCGGGCTCAAATCTTTGGCCAAATTCGTTCTCCTTGCTTACACGCGGCGCCGCTTAGGCGGCCGGCAACCGTTGTGTGGGACCGGCGTTACGTCGGCGATGCTTGTGATCTTGAAGCCGATCGCATTCAGCGAGCGGACGGCGGATTCACGCCCGGGACCGGGCCCCTTGATCCTGACCTCGAGATTCTTAACGCCGGACTCCTGCGCCGCCCTGCCGGCGGCTTCGGCCGCGACCTGCGCAGCAAAGGGCGTACTCTTGCGCGAGCCCTTGAATCCGCTCGCACCTGCGGTCGCCCAGGACAATGCATTGCCCTGGCGGTCGGTGATCGTGATGATGGTGTTGTTGAACGACGCGTGCACGTGGGCAATGCCCTCGGCCACGTTCTTTTTGACCTTCTTGCGAGCGCGCTGCGCCGTCGTCTGTTTGGTTGCCATGGATGATGAGAGCCTTTTCCGATTCGATTACTTCGATGCCGCGGCGCCTGAGGTCGGGCGCGCCGCCTTACGCGGCCCCTTGCGGGTGCGAGCGTTGGTGCGGGTGCGTTGCCCACGCACCGGCAGGCCACGGCGGTGCCGCAGACCCCGGTAGGTGCCCAAATCCATGAGCCGCTTGATGTTCATTGAGATCTCGCGCCGTAGATCACCCTCCAGCTTGAACTTGGCGACCTCGGCGCGCAGCTTGTCCATCGCGTCGTCGTTCAAATCCTTGATCTTGGTGGTCAGCGCAATGCCGGCCGCTGCGCAGATCAACTTGGCGCGGCTACGGCCGATGCCGTAGATCGCGGTCAACGCGATCTCCGCGTGCTGATGATTCGGGATGTTTACGCCGGCGATCCGGGCCATATCTCGTCCTCGCGAGAAAACTGGTTATTGTACCGAGTTGCGGGGAATGCTGCCAATCAACCCTGACGCTGCTTGTGGCGCGGATCCGCACAGATTACCCGCAGTACCCGCTTGCGCCGCACCAGCTTGCACTTGCGGCACATTTTCTTGACCGATGCTCGTACTTTCATTGCTCTGCTCTCCATCCATCGTTCCTACTTGGCTCGGAAGATGATCCTCGCCCGCGACAAGTCGTAAGGCGTCAACTCGACCGTTACTTTGTCGCCCGGCAAAATGCGAATGTAGTGCATGCGCATCTTGCCCGAAATGTGGCCTAACACGATATGCCCGTTCTCTAGCTTGACGCGAAAGGTTGCGTTCGGGAGCGTCTCCAGTATCTCCCCCTGCATTTGTATGGTTTCTTCTTTCGCCATCGAACGCTATCGAACCGGGAAGCCGCCCCCTTTGAAGTTCGCCTTCTTCAGTAAGCTCTCATACTGGTGAGACATCATGTACGCCTGCACTTGAGACATGAAGTCCATGGTGACGACTACGATGATCAACAGCGACGTACCGCCGAAATAGAAGGGCACGTTGAATTTCAGGATCAAGAACTCGGGCAGCAGACAAACCAGCGTCACGTAGATTGCGCCGATGAGGGTGAGCCGCGTGATGATGCGATCGACATATCGGGCAGTCTGCTCGCCGGGGCGTATACCGGGCACGAAGGCGCCGCTCTTCTTCAAGTTGTCCGCCGTGTCCTTGGGGTTGAACACAAGCGCCGTGTAGAAGAAACAGAAAAACGCGATAGCCATGGCGTACAGCGTGATGTACAGCGGCTGTCCCGGAGACAGCGAGCCGGCGATGTCTTTGAGCGTGCTACCGATGCGCCCGACCAGCGAGCCGCCGTCGCTGCCACCGCTGCCGAACCAATTCAGGATAGTGGCCGGAAACAGGATAATGCTCGAGGCGAAGATGGGCGGAATGACGCCAGACATATTGAGCTTGAACGGAAGGTGCGAACTTTGCCCGCCGTATAGCCTGTTGCCGACTTGACGCTTCGCGTAGTTGACCAAAATCTTACGCTGCCCCCGCTCTACGAATACCACCGCGGCCGTTACCAGCAACACCACGGCCAAGATCCCCAGCACGGTCAGGATGTGCAGGCTGCCCGTGCGGGCCAAGTCGAGGGTGGCGCCGATCGCGTGCGGCAAACCTGCCG
>CAZILI010000111.1:0-10192 GCA_964539965.1 uncultured Burkholderiales bacterium
CATCGGCCCGATCTTCGCGGTGCCGCGGCTGCTCGAGCGCAACGGCCTGAAGATGGACGACATCGGCCTGTGGGAGTTGAACGAGGCCTTCGCCGTGCAGGTGATCTATTGCCGGGATCATCTCGGCATTCCCAACGATCTGCTCAACGTCGACGGCGGCTCGGTCGCCATCGGCCAGCCCTACGGCATGTCGGGCGCGCGCATGCTCGGTCATGCTCTCATTGAAGGCAGACGGCGCGGCGTCAAGTTCGTCGTGGTCACCATGTGCGTGGGCGGCGGGATGGGAGCGGCCGGGCTGTTCGAAGTTGTGCATTGAGGCCGGGCGGGCCATTGCGCTCGCCATCGCAGCGCTGTCGGTCGCGTTCAGTTGCACCACCGCGCTCGCCCAGGACGACGGCGAGGCGCGCATTCGCTTGATGGGTTTTTCGGTTGCGCTGCCGGCCGATCTCGGCTGGCAGCCGCTGCGGCGGCAGGCGTTCGAGATCACGCTGGCGAGAAATACCACCGCGCAGGGGCCGAGTTACGCCGCCAACGCGAGCTTGATCGGCGTGCCGCTCAGCGCCGCCGGCGACGCGGCGTTGCTCGAGTTCGTGAAAACCATGCGAGCGCAAAACATCGACCGCGCGCGCTTTCGCGTCGTGCGCGACGAGGAGGCGATCAGCAAAGAGCGCGACGAAGTTTGTGTGCGATACCACAGCGAGGTTGAAGACCACGGTCAAGCACGCGGCAACGGCGCGGTGTTCGCGCTGGACATCGTCGGCCTCGTCTGCCTGCATCCGCAAGACCCGAACTTGGGCGTGGATTTCAATTTCGCCACGCGTACCCCGCTTAGCGCGAAACCCGAAGGCGGGACAGATGAATCGCAAGTCTTTTTGCGCGCGGTCCGCTTCGAGCGCTTGAGCGCGGGTGAAGTGTCGACGGCGTTGTACGACGCGGGGCTCAACTTGCGTCATCGCGGCGAATTCGGTCAAGCCGAGATCTTGCTCAAGCGCGCGCTAGAAACGCAAGAGAAGCTGTCCGGCGCGGACAGCGAGGCGTCGGGCAGGCGCATGGCGGAGCTGGCTGCGGTGTTGCTGGTGCAGGGCAAGCTCGAAGAGGGGACCGCCTTGGTGAAGCGCTTGTTGCCGCTATCGGACGGCTATTCGGCCAGCGAGCGGCGGTTTTTGGCCAAGCTGTTCGGCGCCTATGCCGAGGAGATCGCCAAAGCCGACAGCGGCGCCGACGTGAGCGCGCTCGTTGCGAAGGCCAAGGCGTTGGACGACCAATGAGAGCGATGTCGCGAACGGCCGGGCGGCGCCGGTGTGTTTTGGCGTTGCTCATCACGCTGAGCGGTCTTGCGCGCGCGCAAGATGGCGGTGGCGACAGCGCGGTCGGCATAGAACAGGAGCCGCGGCACAAGCTGGTGCTCAACACGCCCTTGCTGCGCGCTTTCGATGCCGTGCTGCAACCCGGCGACACCACGCTGTATCACCAGCACGAGCGCGACAGCGTGTACGTGAGCATCGTCGGCAGCGACACGCAATCGCAAGAACCGGGTAAGGCCACTGAAACGCGTGCGCCGAACGAGCCCGGCAAGGTTTGGTTTCGCGACAACGCCAAGACGCCGTTGGTGCACAAGGTCAGCAACATCGGCAAGACCGCCTATCGCGTGATCGACATCGAAGCGATGGCGGGGGCGAGCGAGCGCGAACCTCTGGCACCGCTGCCGCAGGCCTATCAACCGGTGCTCGAGAACGACCGCGTGCGGGTATCGCGTCTGGTGCTCGCGCCGGGCGGCCAAACCGAATTGCGCCCGATGCCGCGGCCGCGCCTGCTCGTGGTAGTGCGCGCGAGCCGCATGCTGATCGACTGGAAGCCGAACCATACCTTGTTCGACCCCGATCCGGGCGATTTGCATTTCATGGACCGGCCGGGCGAGCAAAAAATCAGCAACAACGGCGATCAGACCCTAGAGCTGGTGCAGGTGGAGCTCAAGTAGACTGCGGGCAGATGGGCAATCGGCGGACCCGCTTCAATCAAAAGCGAGGAGGAAGCAAGTGAGCATCAAGCAATTATTCGATCTAACCGGCCGAGTAGCGCTCATCACCGGCGGTTCGCGCGGCCTGGGTCTGCAAATCGCCGAAGGCGTGGGCGAGATGGGCGCCAAGGTCGCGATCACCGCGCGCAAGAAGGACGAGCTCGACGAGGCGAGCGCGCACCTCGCCAAGATGGGCATCGAGGCGCTGCCGCTGGTCAACGACCTGCAGGATCACGACGGCGTCACCCCGCTCGTCCAGAGCGTGCTCGGCAAGTACGGCAAGATCGACATTCTGGTCAACAACGCGGGCGCGGCTTGGGGCGCGCCGGCCGAGGACCATCCGCTGGAGGCGTGGAACAAGCTCATCAACTTGAACCTGACCGGCGCCTTTCTGCTCTCGCAGGCGGTCGGCAAGCTCAGCATGATTCCGCGTCGCTACGGGCGCATCATCAACGTCGCTTCCATCGCCGGACTCAAAGGACAGATGCCGAACACGTTGCGCACGATCGCCTACAACGCGAGCAAGGGCGGGCTCGTCAACATGACGCGCGCGCTCGCCGCGGAATGGGGTCAGTACAACATCACCGTGAACGCTATCTGCCCGGGGTTCTTTCCGTCCAAGATGACCAAAGGCAGCCTGGATCGCATCGGCAAGGAGCTCGTCGCCAATGTTCCGCTGGGCCGCATAGGCGGGCCCGAGGACCTAAAAGGCGCGGCCGTGTTGTTCGCTTCCGATGCTTCTCAGCACATCACCGGACAGACGCTCGCGGTCGACGGCGGCGTGATGGCGGTTTGAGCAGGATCGATCGGAAAACTCGTTACTGGCGGAAGTATAGCTCTGCAGCCCGCATCCAGATGCGGTCTACAGAGAGATACCCCTCAAATTCATGCCAAACCCCATCTTCGGACTCAACATCCCCTTCGGCGACTTGCTCGGCATCGAGGCGTTGGCGGAGGAGCCCGGCCGCGCGCGCACCACACTTCTCGTGAAGCCCGAGTACATGAATAGCTGGGGTGTCGCGCACGGTGGGCTAGTGATGACTTTGCTTGACTTAACCTTGGGCATGGCGGCGCGCACGCTGGATCGCAGCTCACAAGGCGCCATCACCATCGAGATGAAGACCAATTTCATCGCCGCCGCCCGCGGCCGCTTGATTGCGGAGGCGCGCGCCATGCAGAGCGGGCGCGCGCATATCTTCTCCGAAGGCGAGGTGCGGGACGAGGCGGGCGCCATCTGCGCCAAAGCTTCGGGTACGTTCAAACTGTTTCGAGGAACTTAAGCCATGACTACACGCGCTCCCGCCGAAGTCGGCATGCCGCTCGCCGAAGTCGACACGCCTGCCCTGCTGATCGAGCTTCCCGCCTTCGAGCGCAATCTGCGCCGCGTTCCTGAATCGCTGGTCGGCAAGCGCGTACGCGTGCGCCCGCACGCCAAGACGCACAAGTGCCCCACCATCGCCCTCAAGCAGATCGAGTTGGGCGCGGTTGGGGTGTGCTGTCAGAAAGTGGGTGAGGCCGAAGCGATGGTGCGCGGCGGCGTGCGCGACGTGTTGGTGAGCAATCAAATCGTCGGCGCGGCCAAGTTGAATCGCTTGGCCTCGCTCGCCAAAGACGCCAAGTTGAGCGTGTGCGTAGACGAGGCCAAGCATGTCGACGATCTGGAAGCCGCCGCCGGCCGGTTTTCGGCGAGGCTGGACGTGCTGGTGGAAGTCGACGTCGGCGCCGGGCGCTGCGGTGTCGCGCCGGGCGAGCCGGCGTTGTCGCTCGCCAAGCGCATCGCCGCCTCGCCGCACCTGCGCTTCGCCGGCCTGCACGCCTATCAAGGCGGCGCGCAGCACCTGCGCCAGTTCGCCGAGCGCAAGGCGGCCATCGAGCGCGCCGCGGCGCTCGCAAAGGAAACCAAAATCCTTATTGAGCAGAACGGGATGCGCTGCGACTGGATCACGGGCGCAGGCACCGGCACCTATATGTTCGAGGCGGCGAGCGAGGTGTACAACGAACTGCAAGTCGGCTCCTACATCTTTATGGACGCGGACTACGCGCGCAACCGCGCCGCCGACGGCGAGGCGGTGAGCGATTTCGAGCAGAGCTTGTTCGTGTGGAGCACGGTCATGAGTCGGCCGGTGCCCGAGCGAGCGGTGGTCGACGCCGGGCTCAAGGCGCTGAGTGTCGACTCCGGCATGCCGCTAGTACATGGACTCGCCGGGGTGGAATACGTGCGCGCTTCCGACGAGCACGGCAATCTCAAGATTTCCAACCCGCAGACGCGCCTTGCGGTCGGCGACAAGGTGAAGCTCGTTCCCGGGCACTGCGATCCGACGGTGAATCTATACGACTGGTACGTCTGCGTACGCGACGGCGTGGTCGAGGCGCTATGGCCGATCACGGCGCGCGGGGCGGTGTTGTGACCTCGCCTGGGCGCGCCGCGCAAGCCATGTCCACCACGGTCGGATTCATCGGCTTGGGCGCGATGGGCACGCACATGGCGCGCAATCTCATGCGCGGCGGCTACGCGATGAGCGTGTTTGCGCGGCGCGCAGGTGCGGCCGACGCGCTCAAAGCCAGAGGGGCTCGCGTGTTCGCCTCGCCCGCTGAAGTCGCCGCCCACGCGCCAGTGATTTTCACCAACGTTACCGCGACCGAGGACGTTCAGGCGGTGGTGCTCGGCCCGCAGGGCGTTATAGAAGGTGCTAAGCCGGGCAGCGTGGTGATCGACCACAGCACCATCGACGTGAACGCTACGCGCCGCATCGCCGCCGCGCTCGCCGAGCGCGGGGTCGATATGCTGGACGCGCCGGTGTCGGGCGGCACCAAGGGGGCGGAGAACGGAACCTTGTCGATCATGGTGGGCGGCAAGGCGGCGGTGTTGGAGCGCGTGCTGCCGTTGCTGCAATGCCTCGGCAAGACCATTACTCACTTGGGCGACCACGGTGCGGGCCAAGTGTGCAAGGCCTGCAATCAAATCGTGCAGGTGATCAATATTCAAGGCATCGCCGAAGCGATGCTGTTCGCGCGCAAGAACGGTGTCGACCTCGCCAAAGTGGTGCAGGCGCTGTCGGCCGGCTTCGCCGGCAGCAAGATGCTCGACTTGGAGGGGCCCAAGCTCGCCGCGCGCGACTTTTCCGCCGGTATCGAGGCGCGTTTGCACCACAAGGACTTCGGCCTCGTCGTCGACATGGCCAAGGCGCAGAATCTGCCGATGCCCGCTACCGCGCTGGTGGCGAGCCAGCTCAACGCGCTCATGAGCCAGGGGTGGGGCAGCATGGACACGTGCAATCTCTTACGCGTGCTGGAAGCGGCGGCGGGGCTGGGCGAGTAGTCGGGGCCCGCGATAACGGGCGTGAACCCTCCCTGTGTAGGGGGGAATCTACAGGCGCACGCTTGACCGAAAGGCGCGAGCGGTAGCAAAGTATCACCCGGCGCGCCGCTCGCAGCCGACGCAGACACGGTCGACGAGGCGCTTGTCGCAAAACCGTGAGGAGGAACACCATGAAACGCGTGACCCGCATCGCGGCCACGGCGCTCGTACCTTTGCTAGTCGGGACCGCCGCCGCCGAAACTTGCATTTCGCCGTACATCAAAGGCCTCAAAGATCCGGAAAAGGTGATGTATCTGTGGGCGCTGCCCGCGATCGAGAAGGGTGGGCCCGACTTTCTCGCCGTGATCGACGTGAACCTGGCCTCGGCCACCTACGGCCAGGTGCTGCGCAAGATCGAAGTCGGCTCTGCCGGTAACGAGGCGCACCACATCGGCTACACCGACGACCGCACCAAGATCTGGGCCGCCTCGCTCAATTCGGATCGCTTCTTCTTGTTCGATGTCGCCGCCGATCCGGTGAATCCGAAACTCGTCAAGACCATCGACAACGTGAAGCAGGTGACGGGGTTGAGCGGGCCGCACACGCCGTACGCGATTCCCGGGCGCATCCTGGTGAGCATGGCCTCGGGCCCGGACGGCAAGGGCGCGGGCGGCTTGGCCGAATTCACCAACGACGGCCAATTCGTCGCCAGCCACAAGGCCACCAATCATCCGTACGAGACCGTCATCAAGCCCGAGTTCAATCGCATGATCACCTCGGCCTGGTTCCCGCAGGACACCTGGATGAAGCCGCTCAAGGACTGGCAGCCCTCCAGCTGGGTGAATCCGCACACCATGCTGGTTTGGGACCTGAAGGAGCGCAAGATCATCCAAACGCTCACCGCGCCCGACAATCCGGTCATGCTCGCCGCGCGCTGGATGCTCAAGCCCGGCGCCAAGTACGGCTACAACATCAGCAACGGCGGCAACTCGATCTGGATGTTCAAGATGCGCGACGACGGCATGTTCGACTACAAGAAAGCCGCCGATCTGCCGCCGCACTGCGGCGCGGCCGACTTGCGGCAATCGCCGGATGACCAGTATCTGTACGTGAGCTGTTTTCAGAGCAGCGAAATCCACGCCTACGACATCTCGAATCCCGAGGGCATCAAGCTGCACGATTCCATTCAAGGAGTGGTGCAACCCAACATGATGCACGTCACCAGCGACGGGCGGCGCATGTACTTCACCAACTCGGCGATCAGCAGCATCGACTACTCCTCGCGCTATTCGCTGCAGCTCATTCAGATCGGTCGCGACGGGCGCATGAAGCTCGATCCCAACTTCAAGGTCGACTTCAGCCAGGCCCCCAACGGACCGGCGCGTCCGCACGACATGCTGCTGAACTAGGCGCCACATGTACGGGGCACGCCTCGCGTTCTGCTGTGTGATCGCCTGGCTCGGCTCGACAGCGTGCAGCCACGCCGCCGAGCCGCGTGCGCTGTCGGCGAACCCGACCCTTTCGGTGATCGGCCGTGCGGCCGATTTCATCTTGCGCGATTTGACCGATCAACCGGTCAAATTGTCGGACTATCGCGGCAAGGTGGTCGTGCTGGCGTTCATCTTCACCAGCTGCAAGTCGGTGTGTCCGCTGATCAGCAAGCAGATGCAGGCATTGCAGGATGAGCTGAAGAAAGGTGCGTTGTTCGGCGACAAGGCGAGCATGCTGTCGGTCACCGTCGACCCGGAGAAAGACACCGCCGCCGCGCTGGCGAAATACGCGGAGAATTTCGGCGCGGACGCAAAGGGCTGGCGGTTCCTGCGCGAGGAGCCGGCGAAGCTGAAGGCGGTGCTCGCCGCCTACGACGAGTGGACTAAGCTATTGCCGTCGGAGGAGGTCGATCATCCGGCGCGCGTGTATCTCGTCGATCGCGCAGGCAACATCCGCGAGGTGTACAGCTTGGCGTTCTTCGACGAGCAGCAAGCGTTTCTCGATATTCAGGCTCTGTTGCGCGAGTAGGGGCCTCCCGCGCACGGGCCAGCGCTATTCGGTGGGCAGGGCGCACCCTACGCCGGAGTCCATCCATCGCGTCCTCGCGTAGGGCACGTCCTACGCACCGCTAGGCGAGCTTTACGAGTTGCTTGCCGAAGTTCTCACCCTTCACGCCCTCGCGTAGGGTGCGTCCTACGCACCGCTAGGCGAGCTTCACGAGCTGCTTGCCGAAGTTCTCACCCTTCACGCCCCTCACGTAGGGTGCGTCCTACGCACCGCTAGGCGAGCTTCACAAGCTGCTTGCCGAAGTTCTCACCCTTGAGCAATCCGACGAAAGCCTTGGGCGCTTGTTCGAGCCCCTGGGTGACCGTCTCGCGGTACTTGAGTTTGCCCGCCTTGATGAGCGGCGCGATCTCGCGAAAGATGCCGGGCCAGCGCTCGAGGTGATCCGAGATGATGAAGCCTTGCAGGCGGATGCGGTTGGTTAACAGCGAGCGCACGTTCTTGATGCCGCGCGGCTCGGTGTCGTTGTACTGGGCGATCAAGCCGCACAAGGCGATGCGGGAGTTGGGGTTCATGACCTGTAGCACCGCGTCCATGATGTCTCCGCCGACGTTCTCGAAATAGAAGTCCACTCCCTTGGGGGTCGCGGCTTTGAGGCGCTCGAAGAAGTCGGGGCGGCGGTAGTCCACGCAGGCGTCGAAGCCGAGTTCCCCGGTTACGTAGTCGCACTTGGTCTGTCCGCCGGCGATGCCCACCACCCGGCAACCTTTGAGCTTGCTCAACTGGCCGACCACACTGCCGACCGCGCCCGAGGCGGCCGATACCGCGATGGTCTCGCCCGGCTGCGGCTTGCCGATCTCATTGACTCCCCACCAGGCGGTGGCGCCCGGCATGCCGACGATGCCCAGGTAGTAGGTGAGCGGCACCAGGTTGGGATCGACCTTGCGGACGCCCTCGCCGTTGCTCACGCCGTAGGACTGCCAGCCGAGCGCGGTGACCACGTGATCGCCCACCTTGAACGTCGAGTGCTTGGATTCGACGACTTCTCCCACAGTGGCGCCGACCATGACTTCGCCGATCTCGACGCTGCGTGCATAGGACTTCGCGGCGCTGATGCGCCCGCGCATATACGGGTCGAGCGAAAGGTACAGGTTGCGCACCAGAAACTCCCCGTCCTTCGGGGCGGGCAGCGGGGTCGTCACGATTTTGAAATTCGCTTCGGTGACCCAGCCTTCGGGGCGGCTGGCCAAGAGAACTTGGGTGTTTTCGGTCGGCATGGGGTTCACTCTTTCGGGAGAGGGCGAGCCGGAGATGGTAGCCGCATAGTTGTGGCATAATCAATCGCAGAAAAACGCTTCGCAACGCCCTCCCACGCTCCAACAAACCACCCGGATGCCCTGCGCGCTCGACATTTCTACGCCCATCGCGGACCATGGCCATGCATGAGGAGTTCGTCGGCACCATGCCGGTACAGGAGCGGCATCGCTTCGATCAGGCGCGGCTGGCGGCCTATATGCGCGAGCACGTCGAGGGTTTTCGCGGCGAGTTGACCGTCGAGCAGTTCAAGGGCGGGCAGTCCAATCCGACTTACATGCTTCGCAGCGCGGACGAGCGCTACGTGCTGCGTCGCAAGCCGCCCGGCAAGCTGCTGCCCTCGGCACACGCGGTAGACCGCGAATACCGCGTGATTGCCGCCGTGAGAAAAGCCGGCATCCCGGTGGCGCGCACCTACGCTCTGTGCGAAGACGACGCCGTGATCGGCACGCCGTTCTACATCATGGAGTACGTGCACGGGCGCGTGCTGTGGGATCAGTCCTTGCCGGGCATGAGCAACGCCCAGCGCGGCGCCATCTTCGACGAAATGAACCGCGTGATCGCGGCTTTGCATCGAGTCGACTACCAGGCGGCGGGCTTGGCCGATTTCGGCAAGCCGGGCAACTATCTGGCGCGACAAATCGCGCGCTGGACCAAGCAGTACAAGGCCTCGGAGACGGAAAAGATCGAGGCGATGGAAAACCTGATCGCTTGGCTGCCCGAGCACATCCCGCAAAAAGAGACCACCGCCATCGTGCACGGCGACTATCGCATGGACAACATCATCTTCCACCCCAGCGAGGCGCGCATCCTCGCGGTGCTGGACTGGGAGTTGTCCACCTTAGGCGATCCGCTCGCCGACTTCGCCTATCACGTCATGGGCTGGCGTCTGTCGCCGCAAGAGTTTCGCGGCACCGGCGGGATCGATCACAAGGCGCTCGGTATCCCCACCGAGCAGGAATACGTCGCGGCCTATTGCCGCCGCATGGGCATCGAGCGCATCGATCCGAATGAGTGGGATTTCTATTTGGCCTACAACATGTTCCGCCTAGCCGGCATCTTGCAAGGCATCATGGGTCGCGTGGTCGACGGCACGGCGGCAAGCCAGCACGCCATCGAGTCTGGCAAGCGCGCGCGCCCGATGGCCGAAGCCGGCTGGCGCCAAGTCGAGAAAATCCTCGCCCGCGCTTAGGCGAGCCCATACTGGCTATGGTACACAGAGGAACAGGGCTTCCCCACAGAGTTTGAAACATCATACTCCTAGAGAGTATCAATCGAGCTAAGGAGAAAGCGGCATGGATTTCGACTACACCGGCAAAGTGCGGGATCTGCGCGAGCGGCTCAACGCCTTCATGCAGGAGCACATCTATCCCAACGAAAAGACCTTTTTTCAGCAGGTCGCGCAGGGCGATCGGTGGGAGCCGACCCAGATCATCGAAGACTTGAAGCCCAAAGCGCGCGCCGCTGGGCTGTGGAATCTTTTCCTGCCCGCCTCGAGCCACGGCGCGGGGCTCACCAACCTCGAATACGCGCCGCTGTGCGAGATCATGGGCCGCATTCCGTGGGCG
>CAZILI010000112.1:0-3202 GCA_964539965.1 uncultured Burkholderiales bacterium
CGTCGATCTCGCACATGGGCTTCGTGACCTTGGGTATTTTCGTCTTCAACGAGTTGGGCGTGCAGGGCGCGCTCATGCAGATGATCTCCCACGGCTTCGTATCCGGCGCGCTGTTTCTGTGCGTGGGCGTCATGTACGACCGCATGCATTCGCGCCAAATCGCCGACTACGGCGGCGTGGTCAACACCATGCCCGTATTCGCCGCGTTCTTCATGCTGTTCGCAATGGCGAACTCCGGTCTGCCCGGCACCAGCGGCTTCGTCGGCGAGTTCATGGTGATCTTGGGCTCGGTCAAGGCGAACTTCTGGTACGCATTCTTGGCCGCGCTCACCCTGATCCTGGGCGCCGCCTACACCTTGTGGATGTACAAGCGCGTAGTGTTCGGCCCGGTCGCCAACGACCACGTGGCGGCGCTCGAAGACGTGAATCGTCGGGAAGTCACCTTTCTCACGCTGCTCGCCGTCGCCGTGCTCGCCATGGGCCTGTATCCGAAGCCGTTCACCGACATCATGAACACCTCGGTGAGCAACCTGCTGCAACACGTCGGGCAAAGCAAGGTCAAACCATGAACGTCTTGCCGAACATTGCCACGATTTTCCCCGAAGTGCTGGCGCTGGTGATGTTGTCGGTGGTGCTGATCGCGGACTTGTTCATCGCCGAGCCAAAGAAGCATCAGACCTACTTGCTCACCCAGGCCACTTTGGCGGCGCTGGTGGTGGTGATTGTGGCGACTTCGCGCAGCGAGGCGCTGGTCGCATTCAACGGCATGTACGTGCGCGACGTGCTCGCCGATACGCTGAAGGTCATGACCTTGATCTCGCTCAGCATCTTGCTGGTGCTGTCGCGCGACTATCTGATTGCGCGCAAGCTGTTCAACGGCGAGTTCTTCGTGCTCATTTTGTTCGCCCTGATCGGCATGATGGTCATGATTTCCGCGCATCACTTCCTGACCCTCTACCTTGGGCTGGAGCTGCTCACGCTCGCCTCATACGCCCTGGTGGCGCTGCAACGCGACTCGCGTGCGGCCACCGAAGCGGCGATGAAATACTTCGTGCTCGGCGCGCTGGCGTCGGGTTTGCTCCTGTACGGCATGTCGATGCTGTACGGCGCAACCGGGTCGTTGCAGGTGATCGAGGTAGCGCAGGCCATTCACAAGGGTGTGGCTGCGGGCAACAAAATCGTCATGGTGTTCGGTCTGGTGTTCGTGATCGCCGGCCTCGCCTTCAAGTTGGGCGTGGTGCCGTTCCATATGTGGATTCCCGATGTCTACCAAGGCGCGCCGACCGCGGTGACCATGTTCGTCGGTTCGGCGCCCAAGATCGCGGCGTTCGCGTTTTTCATGCGCCTGCTGGTGTCGGGCCTGCAGCCGCTGGCCGGCGATTGGCAAGGCATGCTGGTGATTCTCGCTGTGCTCTCGCTCGCGCTCGGCAACATCACCGCCATCGCGCAGACCAATTTGAAGCGTATGCTCGCCTACTCGACCATCGCGCACATGGGCTTCGTGCTGGTCGGCATCGTCGCGGCCTCACGCACCGGCTATAGCGCTGCCATGTTCTATATCTTGAGTTACGTGCTCATGAGCCTGGCTGCTTTCGGCGTGATCATGCTGCTCGCGCGCGAGGGGTTCGAAGCCGAGGACCTGGAAGACCTCAAAGGCCTCAACCAACGTAACCCTTGGTTCGCCGGCATCATGCTGTTGGTCATGTTCTCGCTCGCCGGCATTCCGCCCACGGTCGGATTCTTCGCCAAGTTGGCGGTGCTGCGCGCCGCGCTGTCGGCGGGCTACGTCTGGCTCGTGGTCGTGGCGGTCATGCTGTCGCTGGTCGGCGCGTTCTACTATCTGCGCGTGGTCAAGCTCATGTACTTCGACGCGCCCACCGACGCTTCTCCCATCCGCCCGCAATGGGATATGCGGGTGGTGTTGAGCGTTAACGGCTTGGCGCTGTTGGCGCTCGGCGTGCTGCCGCAGCCGCTGATGGCGCTGTGTGCCTACGCCATCGAGCGCTCCCTCTAACGGATCCCTCTCCTCATGGCGCGTGATTTGACCGAACACGAAGTAAGCTCGCAGACCGTTTTTCGCGGGCAGCTCTTGCACGTCTGCAAGGACGATGTGCGCTTGCCCGACGGATCGCTCGCCACGCGCGAGTACATTCTGCATCCCGGCGCGGTGCTGATCATCCCGTTTCTCGCGCACGACCGCATCGTACTGGAGCGGCAGTTCCGCTATCCGGCGCGGCGTGACTTCTTCGAGCTGCCGGCCGGCAAGAAGGAATCGGGCGAAGCGGCGTTGGAGACTGCGCGCCGGGAACTGCAGGAAGAAACCGGCTACCGCGCCGACAGCTGGCAGCACCTCGCTTCGACCTATCCGAGTGTCGGCTATTCCAACGAAATGATCGACTACTTTGTCGCGCGCGAGCTGACACACGTCGGCGCCAAGCTCGATGAAGGCGAATTCCTGGAGATCGTCGACGTGAGCTTGAGCGAAGCGCTCGAGTGGGTGCGCATCGGTCGCATCTGCGACATCAAGACGGTGGCCGGCGTGTTCTGGGCAGAGCGCATCGCGCGCGGCGAGGCCTAATGGCGAGAGCGCAATGAATCTCGATCTCACCGGCAAAGTCATCGCCCTCACTGGCGCTTACGGCGCCTTAGGCGTGGCGGTCGCGCGCGCGGCCGCTTCGGCGGGCGCGCGCCTCGCTCTCATCGATCGAGCGGGAACCGCACCGGCGGAATTCGCCGACGCCTTGCTGCTCGGTGCGGTCGATCTCGGTTCGACGCAAGCCAGTCAGGACGCCTTCGCCGCGATCGCCGAGCATTTCGGCCGCTTGGACGCCCTGGTGAACGTGGCTGGGACGTTTCGTTGGGAAACCGTCGAGGGCGGCACGGTCGACACTTGGGACCTGCTCTACACGGTCAATCTGCGCACCGCGGTCAACGCCTGCCGCGCGGCTTTGCCGTACTTGTTGCAGCAAGCTGAATCGCGCATCGTCAACATCGGCGCGGGCTCGGCCGCCAAGGCGGGCGCGGGCATGGGTGCCTACGCCGCTTCCAAGTCCGGCATCGCGCGCCTGACCGACGCGGGCCTCAACCTGTCGGTCCACCCCACGCTGGTCCCCCACCGCCACGTGCTGGCCAGCGTCCCGGGCGCCTTCAACGCCATCTACATCAACGGCGACCCCGTCGGCCCGTTGTTGCTCTACGGGCG
>CAZILI010000112.1:3212-5937 GCA_964539965.1 uncultured Burkholderiales bacterium
CGAAGAGTGCAAAGATCGCGGCCTGACCGTGAACGCTGTGCTGCCCTCGATCATCGACACACCCGCCAATCGCGCCGCCATGCCGCAGACGGAATTTGCGCGCTGGGTAGGCGCGGACCAGGTCGCCGACCTTATCGTTTTTCTGTTGACGTCGCGCGCTCGCGCGATCACGGGGGCGAGCATTCCCATCGCCGGCCGAGTGTAGGCTCGCATCACGATAGTTGCTGGCACGGCAGCGGGCCTGCGACGACCTAGCATCTCGCTCCACGCATCCAAACCCCGCCTCTTCCTCGTATTTCGGGATACACGCCCTCGAGGGGCGCGCCGCCTCTTGCCTCGGAGAGACCCGATGAATATCGAAGAGCTGATTGGACCCGTCGTCACCGCGTGCTTCTTGCTCGGCATGGGAGCCGAAGCGCTCGTTCCTCGCGACGCATTCCCGCGCGTGCGCGGCTGGCGCGCAACCGGAATCGTCTTCTTCGTGCTCAACGCCGCAGTCAACGTCGGTCTGCCGCTCGCCGTGCCGGTCGGGTGGCTGCAGCAGCACAGCCTATTGCCCGGCTACACGCTCGGCGTGGCGGGCGGACTTGTGCTCGGCTTCGTGGTGTACGGCTTCGCCTACTACTGGTTTCATCGCCTCGAGCATCGTTGGGATTGGGCTTGGCGCACGCTGCATCAGTTGCACCACAGCGCCTTGCGCGTCGACATCTCCGGCTTCAGCTACACGACTCCGCTGGAACTGATGATTCTCACTTTGCTGGCGCTCGGCGTGAACGTGTGGCTACTGGGCCTACACCCACAAGCGGCGGCGTCGGTGGGTCTGTACAGCGCGGTGGCAGCGCTAGTGCAGCACTTGAATGTCCGCACACCGCGTGCACTGGAGTGGTTCATGCAACGCCCCGAGGCCCATCTGCGCCACCACGAATACGGCGTGCACGCATTCAACTACGCGGATTGGCCGGTATGGGACAAGCTGTTCGGCACGTATCGGGCGCCGCCGGCCTCGACTCCGCGAGTCGGCTTGGGCGAGGCGGCCGCGGGTCGATGGGCGGCGATGCTGGCGGGCGTCGATGTGGCGCGGCAACGCGCGCCGCGCACTCGGCATTGATCTGCTATACCCTGTAGGGTGTAGACGTATAGCGCCCTCCAGAATCGGCCTGTACGGTCATACTCCCTATCTACTCCCCTGCGCCCGCCCCGCTTTCCCGCGTAGTGAGGCGGCGCCTCGCATGCGCGTCTAACGCCGCACCAAAATCGCGCCGCCCTGCCAGTGACGCGCCGTTCCGGTGCGAAGCGCGTCCAGAACGATGCACGGCACACGCTCAACGGATTGATTGTCGGCGTATTTCTTGTTTGGCACAGCGCTTGCACATTGGCTCTCGCGTGAATGCCGGGGGGCAGGAAGGAGATCAAGCGATCCGCGCCGAGAACAACATCATCGCCGAAGCGAGCGAACCAGCGCATGCGCGCAAGCAGCGCTCGCGCACTCCGCCCGATTGGCTCGCGCTGCGGCAAGCGATCCCCCCTGCGCTGTACTACTCGCTCGCGGTCGCGAGCTTTCTGACTTTCCTGCTGGTATGGGCCTGGGCAAGCCACACGGCATCGATCGACAAGATTTTTCTGCCCGCGCCGCAGGCCGTGTGGAAGAGCGCGCTCGAGTTAGTCGCCGACGAAGCGTTGTGGGGCGACATTCGAATCAGCTTCGCGCGGGTGACGTTCGGATTCTTGCTCTCGGCGCTGCTGGCGATTCCCGTCGGGCTCAAGATCGGCTCGTACGCCGCGGCCGAGGCCGCCATACAGCCGATGACGGAATTCATTCGTTACATCCCGGTGCCGGCGCTGATTCCCATCCTGATGGTGTTCTTCGGCATCGGCGAAATGGCGAAGTGGATGCTGATTTTTATCGGCACCTACTTTCAGCTCGTGCTGATGGTGGCGGACGAAGTTCGCCGCGTGCCCTACGAGTTGGTGCAGACCAGCCAAACCTTGGGCGCCACGCGGCGTGAAATCGAGC
This sequence comes from uncultured Burkholderiales bacterium, assembly GCA_964539965.1. GTDB lineage: Bacteria > Pseudomonadota > Gammaproteobacteria > Burkholderiales > JALYOK01 > CAZILI01. The sequence continues at coordinate 5,227 of CAZILI010000112.1, forward strand.
GCCTCGTACTGTGGCGCGCGGCCATGCCGGGCATTTTCGACGCCATGCGGCTGTGCAACGGCTGGGCGTGGACCTATCTGGTGGTTGCCGAGTTGGTCGCCGCGAGTGAGGGTATGGGCTATCGGATATTGAAGTTCTCGCGCTTCTTGCAAACGCCCAAGATCTGGGTATACCTGATTCTGCTCGGCCTGATCGGGTTGGCGCTGGACTTCGTGTTTCGCCGGCTCAATCGTCGCGTGTTCCATTGGGCCGACACCACCGGGCGATGATCCTCAACGTCGAAGCGCTGGAAAAGATCTATCGCTCGGCGGGCAGCGAGACGCGCGCGCTCTTGCCGACCTCGTTTGCCTTGCGGTCCGGCGAATTCGTGAGCTTGGTCGGCCCCTCCGGCTGCGGCAAGACCACCTGTCTTTACATGGTCGCCGGACTCGAAAGACCCTCCGCGGGACGTGTGCTCATGCGCGGCGAACCGATCATCGGGCCGGGGCGCGATCGTGGCATGGTGTGTCAGCACTACAACTTGTTTCCCTGGCTGACGGTAAAAGACAACATCCGCTTCAGCCGCCAATTGCGCGCCAACCTGGGCGAGCACACTTCGGCGCAGGTCGAAGCCGCGCTCGGCCGCGCCGACGCGTTGCTGCATCTGATGGGCCTGGAGGCGTTCGCCCAAGCCTATCCCAAAGAACTGTCGGGCGGCATGAAGCAACGCGT
>CAZILI010000112.1:5968-9499 GCA_964539965.1 uncultured Burkholderiales bacterium
CTGCTCATGGACGAACCGTTCGGCGCGCTGGATTCGCAGACTCGCGAAGAAATGCAGGACCTGGTGCTGCAGCTTAACCGGCACGAACAGACCACCACCTTGTTCGTGACGCACGACGTCGAAGAGGCGATCTACCTCTCGACGCGCGTCTTGGTGTTCTCACCGCGTCCGGGCCGCATCATCGAAGACATCGCCGTCCCGTTTTCCGCCGAACGGTTGCCGGAGCTCAAGCTCGCGCCCGAGTTCCTGACTCTGAAGCGGCGCATCGTCGACTTGCTGCGCCACGCCGCCAAGGACGACCGCGAAGCGCTGATGCGCCGGCTGATCCAGTAGACCTGTCGGCATCCGCGCCGGGACGGCCCCGGCCAGCGCGCGTTATCGCTTGTAGCTAACGCGATAGACGGCGCCGACCTGATCGTCCGAGATCAGCAACGCGCCGTCGGGCATGACCAGCATATCCACCGGCCGGCCCCAGTTGCTCTCTCCCTGCAACCAGCCGGTCGCGAACGGTTGGTAGGATTCCACCTTGCCGTCCTTGATGGTCGCCATCATGACACGGTAGCCGGCTTTCTTGCTGCGGTTCCAGGAGCCGTGCTCGGCGACGAAGGCGCGAGACTTGTACTCGGCGGGAAACATGTCGCCGGCATAGAAACGGACACCGAGCGGCGCGACATGAGCGCCTAGCGCTTGCGCCGGCGCGGTGAACTCGCTGCATGCGCGCTTGGCGCCGAACTCCGGATCGGCCACCGTGCCGCCGTGACAATAGGGGTAACCGAAGTGCATGCCCGCCTGCGGCGCGCGATTGAGTTCGCACGGCGGCACGTCATCACCCAGCATGTCTCTGCCGTTGTCGGTAAACCACATGGCTTTGTCGCGCGGATCCCAATCGAAGCCGACCGAGTTGCGCACGCCGCGCGCGAACACTTCGAGCCCCGAGCCGTCCGGCTTCATGCGCATGATGTTGGCGTAGCGGTTGGAGTCGGGCTCGCAGATGTTGCACGGCGCGCCGACCGGCACGTACAGCATGCCGTCGGGGCCGAAGGCGATGAACTTCCAGCCGTGGTGGCGATCGCGCGGGAAACTATCGTTCACGACGATGGGCTTGGGCGAATTCCTTAGGCTCGCCTCGATGTTGTCGAAGCGCAGCACGCGATTGATCTCGGCGACATACAGCGCGCCGTCGCGAAACGCCACGCCGTTGGGGGAATTGAGTCCGCTCGCGATCGTGATCACCTCGTCAACCCTCTGATCACCGTTCTTGTCGGTCAGCGCGTACACTTCGCCGCCCGCGCGCGTGCCCACGAACAGCGTGCCCTTGGTACCCAGCACCATCGAGCGCGCATTGGGCACGTCCTCGGCGTACAGCGTGATGTCGAACCCCGCCGGCAGCTTGATGCGCTCGAGCGGCGGAGCCGACCGCGCCAATGGGAAGGCGAACAACAGGACAAGTACGATTATCGGTCGCATGAATAGAGCCTCACGCCAATTCAAGGGGTTTCTGCCAGCAGGCCTTGCAACGCGGCTTGGTCGCCCGCTTCCAGCGCCGCTTCGGCGGCCAAGCTTTGCTTGTCGCGACCCAAGGTCACCACGGCCGCGACCTTGCCGGCCAGGCGGTACACCAAGGTCGCGTCGCGCTCGGCGAGATTGCCGCGCACCTCGATGTCGTCCCAACGCGGCGCGTGTCCGACGTAGCACAGCGTCAGATCGTAGTGCGCGCTCCAAAAGAACGGCGCGTCGCGAAACGGCCGCTTCTGTCCCAGCAAGTTGCGGGCCGCAGCCTGGCCCATGCGCTGCGCGTGCACCCAATGCTCGATGCGCACCGGCGCGCCGAGCGGCGAGTAGGGAAAGCGCGCTGCATCGCCGGCGGCGTACACGCCGTCGGCGCCGGTTTTCAAGTACTCGTCGACCAGGATGCCGTCTTCACACCGCAACCCCGCGGCTTGCGCCAGCGCGACTCGGGGGCGAACGCCTACGCCCATGACGACCACATCGGCGGGCAAGCGCTGTCCGTCGTCCAGGGTGACACCGTCGGACTCGATCGACACAGGCTTGCGGCCCAGGTTGAAGCCCACACCGTGATCCTCGTGCAACCGCAGGACATATCGCCCCAATTCCTCGCCCAAAATACGCGCGAGGGGTAGCGATTCCGGCGCCACTACCTCCACGTCCGAGCCTCGCGCGCGCAGCGCCGCCGCCGCCTCCAAGCCGATGAAACTAGCGCCGATCACCACCGCCTTGCGCCCCGCTCCTGCGCGGGCGATGATGGCGCGGCTATCGGCCAGCGTGCGCAGGGTGTGTACGTGAGCGAGATCCGCCCCCGGAATCGGCAGGCGAACGGGCTCGGCGCCGGTTGCGATCACCAGGCGCTCGTAGCCACCCTTGCGGCCGCTCTTGAGGGTGACTTGCCTCTTTCCCAGATCGATGGCCACGGCCGGATCGTTGGCGATGAATTCGACGTTGAGATCACGGTAGTGCGCCGGACCGCGCAACGGAATCCACTCCTCCGGCGCATTGCCGGCGAGGTAGTCCTTGGATAGATTCGGCCGATCCACCGGGCCCGGCTCTTCAGCGCCCACCAGCGCGAGAGAGCCCTGGTAACCCACGGCGCGCAAGGTCTCCACCGCGGCTGCCCCCGCGGCGCCGGCCCCGATCACGACCACCGACGCCCGCGCCTGACCGCGCTGGCGCGCTTTGGGCTGAAGGCGCTTCTCGCCGACCACGACGAGCGCGCCTTGCCGGTCGACCTCGTAGCAGGCGATGGGCGAGAGCGCCGGCGCACCCGCAGCCCCGGTGCGCAAATCGAAACAGGCGTGGTGCCAAGGGCAGCGCACCGTGTCGCCGACCACCAAGCCCTCGGCGAGCGGGCCGCTGTAGTGGGTGCAAGTCGCGCCGACCGCATAGGCGTCAGCCCCCCGGCGCACCAAGATCACCGGCTCGCCGTGCGCGTGGCCGAGCAACGGCTCGCCCTCTTTGAGGTCGGCGAATCGCACCCCCAGCGCGAGATCGGGTCCGGTCAACTGTGTGCTGCCTGAACCCATGGATCCTCCTTCGATGGCCGTGGCCTAGGAATCTACCACGTAACGGCGCTCTCACCCCAGCCCGCTTGAAATTCTCCTCGCCAGCCCATAGATCGGTAAAATCTTCTGTAAAGTCATCCACATATATTAAAGGGGGACGCGTCATGAGCACCGACACCGCCAAGGAAAAGCTGGGCTTTCAGGCCGAAGTCAAACAGCTTCTCAACCTGATGATTCACTCCTTGTACAGCAACAAGGAAATCTTCCTGCGCGAGCTGATCTCCAATGCCTCGGACGCGAGCGACAAGCTGCGCTTCGAGGCGATCAAGGACGCGGCGCTGTACGAGCAGGATCCCGACTTAAAAATTCGCATCGAGTACGACAAGGCGGCGCGTACCTTGACCGTGTCGGACAACGGCATCGGCATGTCGCGCGACGAGGTGGTGCAAAACATCGGCACTATCGCCAAGTCGGGTACGCGCGAGTTTTTTCAACAGCTCACCGGCGATCAAGC
>CAZILI010000112.1:9509-10160 GCA_964539965.1 uncultured Burkholderiales bacterium
AAGGACGCGCACTTGATCGGGCAGTTCGGCGTCGGCTTCTACTCGTCGTTCATCGTCGCCGACAAAGTCACCCTGGTCACGCGACGCGCGGGCCTCGCCAACGATCAAGCGATCCGCTGGGAGTCGGCGGGCGACGGCGAGTACACCATCGAACCGACCGTCAAGGCGAGCCGCGGCACCGACGTGACCCTGCACCTGCGCGAGGGAGAAGAGGAGCTGCTGAGCGCGTGGCAGATCAAGTCGATCATCAAGAAGTACTCCGACCACATCACCTTGCCGATCGTCATGCGCAAGGAAGACTGGGACAAGGACAAGAACGAGTACAAGCTCACCGACGAGAGCGAGACTGTCAATCAGGCTTCCGCGCTGTGGGCACGCCCGAAGAGCGAGATCACCAAGGAACAATACGAAGAGCTGTACAAGCACGTGAGCCACGACTTCGACGCCCCGCTCGCCTACACCCACAACAAGGTCGAAGGCCGACAGGAATACACCCAGCTGCTGTACCTCCCGGCGCGTGCGCCGTTCGATCTGTGGGATCGCGAGCAGCGCCACGGCATCAAGCTGTACGTGCGCCGCGTGTTCATCCTGGAGGACAAGGGCGAACTGCTGCCGCACTATCTGCGCTTCGTGCGCGGCGTGGTGGACTCC
>CAZILI010000113.1:0-10155 GCA_964539965.1 uncultured Burkholderiales bacterium
TTTGACCACGCCGTCCTTCTTGACGATCAGATCCTGCCGGCCCTTCAGATCTTTCGACTTCCCGATCGACCGGAGCGTGAACCTGGCCTTTGCCGCACCAGTGAAACGCACGCTGAAACTCGGCGCGCCGTTCTTGGGAATGGCGTGCGGCGCGCCGGGACTGCGTGATCGCCAAGCCGGCCGTCTCCTGCAGAATCGCAACCCCGAACCTACCTAGGGAGCCTAGAACGGCCACCAACTGGTCGCCTTGATCGCCGCCAACCCCGTGACCCAGAAGCGGGCGAACTTCCCCACCGCCATATAGAAGGTCGACCACCACAGGTCGATCCGCAGCCAGCCGGCGGCCACGCACAACGCGTCGCCCAGCCAGGGCGTCCAGGCAAGCAGCATGAGCGGACTGCCGTAGTAATGGACCCGTGCCCGCCATTCTTGCGCCTTGGGCGGCAGTGACTTGCCCTCGGGCAATAGGCGACCGATCGCGTACGAGGTCAACCCGCCGAGCGTGTTGCCTGCGGTCGCGACCCAGATCGCGGGCCAAAACAACTGCGGATGTAGCGCCAACAGCGCGAACAGGAATATCTCCGAGCCGCCGGGCAGAAGGGTGGCGGCGAGAAAGCCCGCCACGAACACTGTGGCAAGCCCAGCGTCGCCGGTAAACAACGAAGTCAGCCAGAATTCCATGTCGCTTGGTCGCGCAAACCCGGGCAAGCATAACAGCTATGGCCACTCCATCCCCTGGCCGTTTGGCCAATTGCGCTCTGGCCGCGCGGCTGGTCAAATGCGCCCGTGAGATCTTTGCCCGGAGGCTCGCCGTGAGCAAGAACATCGTCGTGTGCCTGGACGGCACCTGGAATCAGGATGAGCAGCGCGGCGTGCGTGCGAGCGCACCCACCAACGTCGTCAAACTGCACCGCGCGCTAGCGAACGAGCAATTCGCGTTCTACTTCGACGGGGTCGGCAGCCAATGGGGACAGAAGGTGCGCGGCGGCGCTTTCGGCTACGGCTTGTTCGAGCAAATCAAGCAAGGCTACGACAAGATCGTCGACTGCTATGAGCCCGGCGATCGTATCTTCTTGTTCGGCTTCAGCCGAGGGGCCTATTCCGCCCGCAGCCTAGCGGGCTTCATCGCCCGCTGCGGCGTGCTCAAGCGCGAGAGCATCGGTGCGGTGCGCGCCATGGCGCTGCCGCCCGACGAACTCTTGCGCACCGATCAGGACGACAATCTCAAAGATCCGCCGACCGCGATCGACAATGCCTTCGTCATGTATAAGCTCGCCTACAAGCCGGCAAGGCACGCGGAGATCGCCGCATTCAAGGGCCAGCACGCGCACGACGCCGATATCGCCGTGGTCGGGGTATGGGACACGGTCGGCTCGCTGGGGCTGCCGACGCGCGGCTTCCTAGACGTGATCGAGCAAAAGTTCTTGCATCTCAAAGACCGGCATTTCGGCTTCCTCGACACCGCATTGAGCGATAGAGTGAAAGCCGCCTACCATGCGCTGGCGATCGACGAGTTCCGCGAGCCGTTTCTACCTACGCTCTGGGAAGGCGCGCGCGTCAATCAGCCCGGCAGCAACGTCGAGCAAGCGTGGTTCTGCGGCGCGCACAGCAATGTCGGCGGCGGCTACGCCAACGCCGGATTGTCCGATATCTGTCTCGCTTGGATGATGGAGCGCGCTGGGCGCCAGGGGTTGCGCTTCGCCGCACCGCCGCCTCCCGGCAACGCGACCGATCGCCTAAACGACTCGCTGCGCGAGTTCCTCGGCGGCCTGCTCAAGCCCTTCATTCGCAAGACGCGCACCATCGCGCCGGGATCGTGGATCCATCAATCGGTGGCGCAGCGGCTTGCTGCCGATGTCGGCTACAAACCCGCAGCTCTGCAATACGGCGGTAGCCCGGCCGCGCTCGACGCATCGCGCTACAAGATCGTGTAGCGGCGCGACTACGCGAGGTCGACGAAGACCTTTTCGGCCAGCCGGATTTCTTCGCAATTTTCTCCAGGACCGCCGCGGTCGATCACCAGAAAATCGGTTTCGCGGTCCAACGCCAACACGAAATGGTGCCAGGCGTTGCGGCGGTAGCTGACGCCTTGCTGGCCGTTGCTGAGGAACGCGTGCAGATGCTCGGGCCCCGGGTGAGCGACCTCGTCGGCGACCACGACCAAGAAGCGGCGCTCATTCAGGGAAATGAAGGCCTGGCTGCCGAGCGGGTGCCGCTCGAGCAATCGGATTTCGATGGGCAGCGGCAGCGGCGTCGCTCGAAATACGTTGATCAAAGGGTGGCCGTTGCCTTCGGCGACATCGACCTGGGCGAGGTCGTGGAAGCGTACGGTCGAACCTTGGTTGATCGGATAGTGATGCGCGCCATCCGTTTCGATGACATCGCCGAAAGGCGCGAAGGCTATGCGCGTGAGCGGGGCAATTTTCAGACGATGCATGCCGCTTCCTTAGTCGGGTGAACCGAACAAGCGCAGGCGGCCAACGCCGCTGGCCGGTAGTTGCCGGTGAAGTAGCTGGCGTCGATGTCCACACCCTTGGAACTACTCGGCGAGAACGGCACCGGACCTGCCGCCTCACATCATTGCCAAAGAAGGCTGGGCTGCGCACGTTTGAGGAAGCCATCATTTTCCCAGAATTGATCGCGCTCGAACACGTCCGCGTCGGTCATCAACTCACACTTACGGCAAGCGCCCTGGGTGTTCCTCGCTACTGCGCTCGCTCGAGCGGACGAGTCGAGTCTGCGCGAACATTCGCTGCGAGTATTGCGTTTTCTCGGCTTGTAGCCGATCGCCACCGAGCGAGCGCGCAATCTGCCTCCGCCGGCTTCTCGGTCAGCCGTCGCGTCTCACCATCGAGCGCTTCGAGCAGTTCATCGCAAAACATACGCGCCGACGATTCATCGCCAAGCAAGTGAGCCGCCCGCGCGGCACCCAGTAGGCTGTTGAAGCGCTTCGGATAGCGTTCCAATGACTGCTTATACGCCGCGAGCGCTGCGGCCGGCTGCCCCTGCTCCGTCAACAGATCACCCAGCAACTCCTCGGCGGGAAGCGTCGGCCCCGGCGTCACGGCGTGTTTCGGTGTCGACGCCTCGAGCTCGGCCGCCTCGCGCATCAATAGCACACCAGATTCGCTTTGTCGTCTTATATGGGCAAGCCACGCGCTGAGCTCGAGGCGCAGCACTCGAATATTTCTGGCGAATAGATCTTCACCCGCCTTGCGTGTCGCAGCTTCGAGTTCCTCCAGATGCGCGGCGTCCGCGCTCGCTTCATTAGCTTTGCCGAGGTGGGCCGCGCCGAGGCCGCGCGCAAATATGGCGATCGCTTCCGGCCAGGCGTAGCGATCCCAGTCCAAGGTCGGCGGCTGACGCGGAACGAGCGAGGCGGCCTCGCTCCACGCACGCCGCTCCAAGGCGTAGCGCGCCTGCGTCGACATCAAGTGAAAAGCGGTCTTGAACGTGGGCTCGAGGCGGGCCGTCGTATGCAGCCGCGCGAGTTGCGCCGCCGCATTTTCGTCCTCGCCCTTCTGGAGATTGGCACAGATGCGATACTCGATGGCGTGGGGGAACTCGCCCCCAGCGGCCTCCCGGCCGCTTCGCGCCGCCGCCGCGCGCGCCGCTTCCGCCGCGCGCAGGTTTCCTTGGATCACCGCCTTCCAGTCGCCGAGTCGGGTATAGATATGGGTCGGCATATGAAGCGCGTGCGGATTGTGCGGAGCGGTTGCTTCGTACTTGCGTGTGATCTCGAGCGATTCCCGTTCGCGTCCGGGCGTGTCGTTGGCATGGACCAAATCATGCATGGCGCCCGGGTGGTCTGGGTTGCGCTGGTATACGCGCAGTAGGATTTCGGCTGCCCGGTCAGAATGCGCATGGGATAGGGTGTTCGCGGGAGCGGTGGCCAAGTGCGCTAGCGCGTAGAACGCCGCGGTCTCGGGGTCGTCGGGGAACGAGATATAGAGCTTTTCCATCGCCTGTTCCCAGCGGCGAATGCGCAGCCAGTAGTCCGGCGATGTCGGTTGAGAAAAAAACGCTTCCGCCGCAGCCACGAAGCCTTGCTCCCGCTGCGTCGGCGGTTGCAGGCCCTTAGCCGTCTGCACGGCCTCCCATCCCTGTCGGAGCGCTTCGGGCTGCGGGCGCGTCGGCCAGAGCGGTTGGAACAAGGTCATCGCGATGCCCCAATGTGCCATCGCACACTGAGGATCCGTGGTAGCGGCGTGCCGAAACGCCTCACGAGCTTGCGGATAGGTCATGTGATGAAGCAAGGCAACCGCGCGATTGAATTCTTCTTGGGCTTGCGCGGAGCAGCTAACGGGGAACTCGACCTTACCGAGGGCATGGCCAGCGTGTTGCTGTCCCTGAGCCGTCGCATCGCCGAACTGGGTCGCGACCAGCGCAAGCATCACAGCAGCGGCGAGGTACCCGAAGACATGGCGCTTTGCTTGCATGACTCGCCCAACGTCGCGCCTATTGGGGAGTCTGCGTGGAGTCATTCCGCCTCTTCTCATCTTGCCTCTTCGCATTGCCGCAGACACATCATCGGACGTCGAACCATAAGCTATGGGCGATTTATTGTGCGCCGGGTACCGGCACGCGACTAGTGCACGATCTGTACTAGTTCGGGTCCTTCCATGCGTGCACAATAGGACTTCCGACGGAGGAAGCTATGAAAGGTTACGGTCAGTTTTGCCCGGTCGCGAAGGCGGCAGAAATTCTATGCGAGCGCTGGACCATGCTCGTGGTACGCGAGCTGATCTGCGGCAGCCAGAAGTTCAACGATCTGCGCCGCGGTGTACCGTTGCTTTCACCCACCCTGCTATCCAAACGGCTGAAGTGGTTGGAACAGGCCGGTATCGTGCGCCACCAAGCGCAGGGACGCGGACGCAGCGGCGAGTATTCCCTGACGCCGGCCGGGGAAGAGTTGCAACCGCTGATCGTCGCTTTCGGGACTTGGGGACAGCGCTGGGCGCGCCAACAGATGCGGCGCGGCGACTTAGATCCCAGCTTGCTGATGTGGGACGTGCACCGCAACATCAAGCCCGAGCAGTTGCCGCGCGATAAGCGAACCGTGATCGCAGTGGAGTTCTCCGACGTTAAGGCCGATGTGAAGAGCTGGTGGCTGGTGGTGGAAGCAGGAAAGGTCGACATCTGTTTGGACGATCCGGGCTTTGAAGTCGACGTCTTATTGCGTAGCGATATACGCTGCATGATTGGCGTGTGGATGGGCGATCTCGACCTCGCCGACGCGATCGCTTCCGGGCGGTTGCGGGTCGCGGGCCCACGATCGCTCGTCACCAACTTGCGGGCCTGGCTCGGCTTGAGTCCATTCGCCGATGTCGAGCGCGCGGTGGAAGCGAGCGAACTGCCGTGGCTGCATTTGGCGCCCAAACGCTCATCGCGATCGCAACACCGCAACGCGGAGCACCCCTCGTGACGACTGCCAGTTGCTAGCGCGCAGGCCTTTACAGAGGAAGCCGGGCGCGAGCCGGCTGCGCCGCACGACGCAAGGGTTGCGCAGCCTCAGCAATGCGCCGTTTGATGACTTTGACTCTGAGCCGACGCGGCGAACGAAACCCGCTGTTTGCCGACATGCCGCGCGTGCAATAGTGTTCGCGCATTTTCTCCTAACTAAGTTCACTCAGAAGAACAGCCGACGCTCTATGAAGGTACAGTTACGGGCCGCTCGATGCTCGATGTGCCGCCTGGAATGAATAACCAACTTCGCAAGCAGCGGCGATTGCGCATTGCTTCGGATCGGAGGCGTCGTCGAACAGAACTCAATGAAAGCGGACCGAACGGCATCAAGGACACTCGAGGCGTCATCTCGAAAGCATTATTGAACTCGCCCATACGGGCAACCCTCCCGAGACGCGCGTTATGGGTAAATCAGAGTGCCTGAAACTCACCATACAAGGCGATCGGGTTCGGCAAGCTGCGAACAACTGACGAGCAATCAAACTTCACTGAAGAGCCGGGAGCCTTCTGGACTGGCTCCTCCTTACTTCGCTTGCCTGCGCCCTAGAGAGACAGCGTAGGCACCTGCCCGCGCCTTCAAAATCGGATCCTCCGATGCTTCAATTCCCGGCGGCAGATTGGTCGGATTGAACATCGTCCCATCGCACACCCCCGGCTGATTCATGTCCACTGTAGTGACCTTCAAGCGGCCCAGGTTCACGCGCTCGCGCGATTCCGGCCACACTACTGCGGAGTTGATGAGCGAGTCGTCGCCTTCGGCGAGTTGCACGTAAACGTCGAACTCCGCCGGCGCTTTCCCCACGCGCTCGCGCAACTCGGCCGCGAGGAAATCATCGGGCAGCGAGGTCTTCTCTTCGTCCGTGATGCCGACTACGCCTGCGACCGGCTCGACGACGTAGCGCCCGAACCGCGCCTTGCCATCGGCGTCGACAAACTTGAAGGCGTGGTTCGACCAAAAGCGCGAGGTCGCGTAACTGCGCGGGGGCGCGTTCTTCGCCAGGTATTCCGACTGCGCCTTGCCTTCGGGAAACCTCTCGCTGTGCGCCTTCACTTTCTCCGGATCGGGCTTTTTGGTTTGCGGGTCGGGCACGCGCGCGGCGAGAAAACTCAGGAAACTCTCCGGTGTCGATGCAAAGCACATCGGAGCAGAAATCATCACCAGATCCGTGGCCACATAACCTGTTTGAAAGCGCACCGCCAGGCCCCGTACTGCGGGAGCCTTGTCGGAAACGTTCGGGTTGCCGCCACCGACGGAAAAGCGGATCTCGGCCTTGGTCTCGGCACCCGAGAAAATCTGCGCTTTCGAGAACTTCGCCGCATCGGCCGTGGCGACGAAGCTGCCGCTGGCGCACACGCCTTTGGCGTGCGAGGCGCGCGCACCCGCGTGCTTGCCGAACACGGCGTTGAGGGCGTCTATCGAAGCTTCGGAGAAGTTCTCCGCACCGATCGCAGCGCTTGCGCCGAGCGCGATGGCCGCAACTACGGCCGCCGTGACTGCTGTGGTCTTCATTTGCGAGTCCGCGGAGTTAGGTTACTGTCCGACGATTGCCGGTTTCATAGGACCAAGAATGCCTAGCAATTCCTGTTTCTCTTGCTCCGGCACCTTGTTTTTGTCGAGCGCTTTGATCAGGTCTTCGACCAGTGCGCCAAACTCGCTGTCGGTGATGTTCATGCCTTGGTGTGTGGTCACCATATCCCTGCCCTTATAGGTGCAAGGCCCACCTGTGCCTTGACAGATCTGCTCGACTAAATGTTGCTTGAGCTTGGGCACGTCGGTCTTGGTGAAACGGCTGTTGATGCGCGTATCGGCGGCAACGAAACCGACGAAATCGTCGACCACGACCTTGATGGAATTGACACCGCCGAGCCGATGGTAGAGCGCAGCGCCAGCTTTGCTTTCGGCTTTTTCTGACTGCATGCCCGCGCAGGCGGCGAGGGATACGGCGACGATGATTGCAGCAAGCAGGTTGGTGTGACGGGTTTGTGGCATGGTGTGCTCCTTTTGTGTTGAGGGTTGGTTTTGTCAAGCTAGCTATTGCGCGAATCGGCGAGAAAATCCAGCACGCGCGCCATCTCGGCGTTCATGGCGCGGTAGCGTTCCGCCAAGCATCTAGGATTTGGCGGGCGTCCTGCACGAACGCTTGCGGCACGAGCTCATCGGCGCCGTGGTGCAGCATGTCTCGCGCGCCCTGCGGCGTGGCTTCGAGATGAAATTGTAGGCCGATGCTCGCGCGGCCCATTTGAAACGCTTGGTGCTCGCAGTCGGCGCTGCGGACCAGATGCACGGCGCCAGCCGGTAAGTCGAAAGTTTCCCAATGCCAGTAAAACGCTTCGAGCGAAGCGGGAAACCGGAACGCTTGCCGTGTGTCGTGCGCGATGCCTTCTATCGGGAACCAGCCGATCTCTTTGTGAGGCGCCCTGTATACACGCATGCCGAGCGCACTCGCGATCAATTGCGCGCCCAAGCACACGCCGAGTACCGGCACACCGCGCGCCATCGCCTCGCTGATAAAGCCCTTTTCCGGCTTGAGCCAAGTATGCGTTGCTTCGTCATTGACGCTCATGGGACCGCCCATGACGACGCGCAGATCAATACCGGCGACGGGCGGCAGGTGCACGGCTTCGAAGAGCCGCGTGTGCGTCACACACGCTTGTTGCCCCCACAGCCATTCGGCGATGCTGCCGAGCCACTCGTACGGAACATGCTGCAGAACATGCGTGCGCATCATTTCTCGGCGACGAGCCGTCCGATTGCGGCGCCCACGTTCATATCCGACAGCGCGCCGAATTCGTGCAACCGGATGCGGGCGAAGCGATCGATCAGCACCAAGCTGGGCGTACCTCGCATTTCGTACGCGCGCATGGTGAGCGGTATGCGGTCTTGGTCACCGGGACGGTCGACAGCGATGGGAAACTCGAGCTTGTTCTCATAGATGAAGACTTCGAGCGCGCGCGGCGTCATTACGTCGTGGTGCTCGAATACCGTATGCAGGCCGATCACAGCGACCTCGCGCGGATCGAAGCTCGCGGCGATGCGCTGCGCCTGGGGCGTGCCGTGCGCCACACAGCCGGGACAAAGCATCTGGAAAGCGTGTAGCACGACGACCTTGCCGCGCAGCGCCGCCAAGCTGAGATCTCCGTCCGCGTTGAACCATTGAGCGACCTGAAGCTCCGGCGCAGTGGGAAAGTCATCGTTCATCACTTCGGCGGCGCAACGCCGGCGAGTCCGGTGGCTTTCGCCGCGCGCAGCACCGGATAGAACTGCGTGAACACCATGTCGTCCCTGGCGCCGGACTTGTGGCAGGCGGCGCAGTCGGCGGTAGGGAAGTTGGCCGCCGCGTTGACGAGCGGTTTGTCGGGCAGCGAGAAAACGTAGTAAGCCAAATTGCCCGGCTCGTTAGGAAAGCGCTTTGCGTCCTTGACCGAGGCTTCCAGGCCGTAGTAGTCGCCCATGAAGAAGCCCTTGCCGCTGCCGAAACCTTCCTTGGGGCCGATGCTTAGCGGCTCTTTCACCATCGTGGTGCCGTCCTTGAACTGGCCGGTGTTCTTCCAGTGCTGAAAGCCTTCAGGATCGACATAGACGATACGTGTTTCGGTGAAGGGCGCCTTGCCGTCGTTGAGTTCGTTGGGCGTGACCTGCGTGCCGACCGTCACCCACTCGCGGTAGTTCTGCGGCAGCCGCAGGTTTCGCCCTTGTCGTCTAACTGCGCCGGACCTGCGGCGAGCGCGCCACTGGCAAGCGTGAGAGCGGCGTAGCCGATAACGCTTTTTTGGATCGCTGTTCCTAAGGCCATAATTTCCTCCGTTTCGTTTGGGTTGCAGGAAAAGATATAGAAAGTATTGCAGCGATACCATTAGCAACAAGTGTATTGGCGATACTATCGGCTTGTCAAGATGGTGTCGCCGCGTTACTGTATGGCCATGAATCGCACGCGGGTCTTTCATCTCATCGAGCGCATTGGCGCGCTCCTGCGCAGCGAGTCGCGGCGCCAGGCCATGCCGCACGAGCTGCAGCCGGTGCATTTGCAGGCGCTCGACTATCTAGCGCGCGCGAATCGCTTCAGCGACACACCGCTCGCAGTCGGCGAATACTTGGGGCTTACCAAGGGGAATGTGTCGCAGCGCTTGAACGTGCTGGAGAAACTCGATCTTGTCCGCAAGTCAGCGGACGAAGCGGACGGTCGGGTCGTCCATTTACAAGTCACTGCGGCAGGGAAACGGTTGCTGCACGAGGCTTATCCGCCCGCCAGTTGGCGCGAGATCGAAGAAGACTTGAGCGAAAAGGGCTGGAACACGCTCGAGACGGAACTCGTCAAGCTATTGCACGCGCTCTTGACGGTGAATGATTTTCGCCAGTTCGAGCAATGCAAGACTTGCCGCTTCTATCAACGCCAGAGTGGGCGAGCGTACTGCGGGCTTCTGGAAGTGGAACTCGACGCGGCGCAGAGCGAAAAGATCTGCCGGGAGCATCAGCCAGCTTCGATGTGAGAGGTTTTCTTCTTCCGCTGAACCAATCGTTCTCCTCTCCGTCAGGAAAGTGACGTCGCATTGATCCCAGACAGCAGGTTTGGGCGAACTCTGTGTGTTCGCTTGAATGTCGAAGGCAAAAAATCCCGTGCCAACTTTTGCACAAAGGAACCTCTGAACAACCTACGTGATTGACGTTATGAGAGACGATTTGTCTCACAG
>CAZILI010000114.1:0-10073 GCA_964539965.1 uncultured Burkholderiales bacterium
CCCAATCCCGTCGGTCGCCCGGTCGAAGGGCTCTGTCTGAGAGAGGGCTGGGAGAGCTTCGTCGGCGCAGGCGCCATGCCCATGCGCCACGGCCTAACTTTGGGCGAACTCGCGCAATGGTTCGTGGCAACCCTAGAGCTCGCCGTCGAGCTGCGTGTTGTCGCCATGCAGGGTTGGGAGCCCGAACGCGCACCCGGCTACGGTTGGCCGCTCAATGAACGCACCTGGGTGAATCCCAGCCCCAACGCGCCCAATCTTTCGATGGCGCGCTGCTATGCCGGCACGGTCATGCTGGAAGGCACGACTTGGTCCGAGGGCCGCGGCACCACACGGCCTTTGGAACGGTTCGGCGCGCCCGACCTCGCGCCGCGCGAGCTGCTCTCCGCCATGCACTCGCTCGCGCCGCAATGGCTGCGCGGCTGCCGGTTGCGCGATTGCTGGTTCGAGCCCACCTTTCACAAGCACCTCGGTAAGCTGTGCGCGGGCGTGCAGATCCACGTCGAGGACGCGAGCTATGATCACCAAGCATTTCGGCCCTGGCGCCTCACGGCACTCGCGTTCAAGGCGCTGCGCAAACTGCGGCCCGACTATCCGCTATGGCGCGACTTCCCCTACGAATACGAACGCGGCCGGCTCGCGATCGATCTCATCAACGGCAGTGAACTGTTGCGCGCATGGGTCGACGACCCGGCGGCCACGCCCGCCGATCTGGACGCGCTCGCGGCAGCCGACGAAGCGGCGTGGGCCGCCGAGTGTGAGCCGGTGCTGCTCTATCGGCGTTGAGGAGCTTTACAGCTGCAGCCGCCGACGCACCAGTACCAGCGCGGTGTAGAAACCGATCGCGCCGTAGCCGAGCAAGACCGCGACGTGCAGCGCGATGCCCGTGGGTGCCTCCCCCGCCAACAGCGGGCGCACCAGCGCGATGGCGTGGGTGAGCGGCAGCGCTTGACCGATCGCCCGCAGCAGATCCGGCAGCTGCGTGACGGGAAAGAACACCCCGCCGAGCAAAGTCATGGGCGTCACCACCAAGGTCATATAGAACATGAAGAAATCGTAGCTCGGCGCCACCGCCGTCATCACCAGCCCCATGCCGGCGAAGCAGAAGCCGATCAGCCAGGCGATGAGGATGATCCACAAGGTGAGCGGCGAGTGCGACAGGCCGAGCACCCAGATCACGACCAGAATGGCTATGCCGGACAGAAAGCTCTTGCTCGCCGCCCACGCCAACTCGCCCAGCAGCACGTCGTCGAGCGTCAAAGGGGCGTTTACGATCGCATCCCAGGTGCGCTGGGTCTGCATGCGCGAAAAGGCCGACCACAGCGATTCGAAGGTGGCGCTGTTCATGGTGCTGAAACACACCGTGCCGCCGGCAAGAAACGTGATGTACTTGAGGCCACCCACCTCGGGCAACAGCGCGCCCAAGCCGTAGCCGAGCGCCAGCATGTAGAACAGCGGGTCGGCGAGATTACCGAGCAGGGAAGGAACGGAGAGTTTCTTCCACACCAAGAAGTTGCGCCGCCATACCGGCAGAAAACGCAGGCTCAAGCGCGGCGGCGCGAGGTATTTCGCGTTCATCGCTTCAATCGCGCAGATCGCGGCCCGTCAGCTTCAAGAACACGTCCTCCAGATTGGCCGGGCGGTGCAGGTAACGCAGTCCGCCGCGTGCGGCGAGATCGCGCATAAGCGGCCGCGAGTCACGGCTGTAGCAGAACGCCGTCTCGCCGGCGCGCTCGATGCGCAGTGCGAGCGTGGTCCCGCTATCGGCGAGCCAAGTATCCAAGCCCTCGCCGTATACCTCGACCACCTCCGCCTCGATCTGCTCGCCGATCAGTTGCCGCGGCGGACCGCCGGCGATCAGCTTGCCGTTGTCCAGGATGATCAGCCGACCGCACAGCCGCTCGGCTTCGTCCATGAAATGCGTCGTCAGCAAAATGGTCTTCCCCTGGGTGAGCAGCTGCCGCAGCCGGTCCCAAATGAGATGGCGCGCCTGCGGGTCCAAGCCGGTGGTAGGCTCGTCCATGATGATCAGCTCGGGATCGTTCACCAGCGCGCGCGCGAGCGTGAGGCGGCGCTTCATGCCGCCCGACAAGGTGTTGATGCGCGCGTCGGCGCGCTGTCCGAGCCCCGCGAATTCGAGCAATTCGGGAATGCGCTTGCGCGTGAGGGCGTCGGTCAGCCCGAAGTAGCGGCCGTACACGAGCAGGTTCTCGGCCACGGTGAAGTCAGGGTCGAGGTTATCGAGCTGCGGCACGATACCGACTTTTGCCCGGGCCCGGCGCGCCTCGGCCGGCACCGTGTGGCCGAGCAGATCGATGCTGCCACCGTCGGGCTCGGTGAGACCCAAGCACATGCGCAAGATCGTGGTCTTACCGGCGCCGTTGGGGCCCAATAGCCCGAAGCACTCGCCCGCCTGCAACTGGAAGCTCACGCCCGCCACCACCTCGCGCCCGCCGTAGGACTTGCGCAGGTCGGCGACGCTCAGAACCGGCATGCGTTGGCGACCAATCGCTTGATGATGTGCAAACGACGATGAAAAAAATGATCCGCGCCCGGCACCACGACGATGGGCAAATCTTGCGGCCGGGCCCAGTCGAGGATGTCCTTCAACGGCACGGTCTCGTCGGCTTCGCCGTGGATCACGAGCGTGTCGTTGCGCACGCTCGCTACTTGAAAGCGCCCGACGGCGGGCGCGACCAGCACCAGTTGCTTCACGGCGAGGCGCTGCGCGACTTGCGTCTGGACGAAGCCGCCGAAGGAAAATCCCGCCAAGAAGATCGGCAGTTCACCGAATGTCTCGGTCGCATGCTTGGCAAGCAGCAGCATGTCTTCGGTCTCGCCCGCGCCGTGGTCGTGCGCGCCTTCGCTCGCCCCGACGCCGCGAAAATTCATGCGCAAGGCGGCACACCCGAGGTCGGCAAACGTGGTCGCGAGAGTCTGCGCGACTTTGTTGTCTAAGGTGCCGCCGTACAGCGGATGCGGGTGCGCGACCAGCGCGATGCCGCGCGCTTCGGCCTTGGGCCGGTTCAGGACGACCTCGAGCCGTCCGGCGGCGCCTTGCAGAAAGACGGTCTCGCGCTTGTCTAGGTTCACCATGAGGGGCCGGCCGCGCGCGCTAGATGCGCAGCCGCTCTACCACACGCCCGTTGACCAGATGCTCGTCGATGATTTCGTCGACGTCTTCCTTGTCGACGTAGGTGTACCAAATCTCTTGCGGGTAGACCACCACCACCGGACCCTCACTGCAGCGGTCCAGACAGCCGGACTGATTGACGCGCACCTTACCCTTGCCGTTCAACTTGAGGGCTTTGATGCGATCCTTGGCGTAAGCGCGCACGTCACTCGCGCCGCGGTCGTTGCAACACTGCTCGCCGTTGGTACGCTGATTGCAGCAGAAGAACACGTGATACTGGTAATAGCTCATGGCGCGCTCGAAAAAGTTGCCGCGATTATACCCGCGACGCTCATCGCCTCGACCCGACTGCGAGCTGTGCGAAGAAGTGACCGAGCAGAAACACCACGGCGGCGAGCGGCCAGAATTCGTTCAGAAAGCGCGTCAGGCCGGTGAAATTGAGTAGCTGCCCATACGGCCAATCAAACAGGCGCTGGATGCCGTACAGGCTGGAGTAGTATCCGGCCAACTTGGACATCAAGGCGCCGGCGAAAATCAGCACCCCCGCGAGATAGATGCGCCAGCGCAGCGGCACGGCAAACAGCGGTGGCAACAGCAGACAGCCGAACAGCAAGCCGAGCGTGATCTCGCGGCTGGCCCACAAGGTCGCAAGATTGGGCTTGAGCAGCAGCTCGGCGCTGAGATACTTAAGCAGCAGCGCCGCCGCCGTCGACAGGGCGATCAAGCCTGCCGCCGCGACGCGGCTGCGCGCCAGTACCGCCACGAACAAGCCGAATCCGCAGAAACTCAGCGCCACACCGGCCGCCTGCGGCGTTCGAAACGCCATGCGCGCGAAGTAGGCCGGAGAGGAATCGAGCGACCACACGTACACGACGCCGGCAGACAACAACGGAATCGAGGGGTTGAGCTGCGACAGCACCCACAAGAGCAGCAGCACGATCCCCACGTCGACGCTATGGCCGCGCAAGAACAGGCGTTCGCGCAAAGCGTGCAGGGCGCTCTCGAACGGTTGCCAGCGGCTAAACCAAGCACTGGCCGCAAGCCCCAGCGCGCAACCGAGTGTATTGGTAAGCAGGTCGACGTTGGAGGCGATGCGGTCGGGCAGTAGCCGCTGCGTGGTCTCCATCGACAGGCTGAGCACGGCCCCGAGCGCCAGTCCGACCCAAGCCGCGGTCCAGTTGCCGAATTGACGCGTCAACAACGCGTATAGCAAGAAACCCAGCGGGAAATACGCGAGCACATTGGCGATCAAATCGAAGCGCGTGTAGTAGCGCGGCCACGGCTGCCACAAGTATTCGAACAGCCCGCCCTCCGGCGCGCTCCAGCGCGCGAAGGGCGACAAGCTCATGTACACGATGAGCGCCGTATACACGAGCAGGATGAGGCTCAGCAGCGCGCCGGCACGTCGAAGGGAAGCCATGGCTCAGGCGGCGCGGACAGGGGGGACGGGACAACAGAGACCGCGCGTCGCGGCGCTAGGTCGCCGCGCGCAATTCGCTGCGGTAACGCCGCGCGCGCTCGGCATAGTTCCGCGCGCTCCATTGGATGCGCGCGACTTCGTCGTCGTTCAACTCGCGTACCACCCGACCGGGCGAGCCGATGACGAGCGAGCGCTCGGGAATGCTCTTGCCTTCGGATACCAAGGTATTGGCCCCGATCAGGCAGTGCCGGCCGATCACCGCACCGTTCATGATCACGCTCTTGATGCCGATCAGCGAGCCTTCACCGACCGTGCAGCCGTGCAGCACGACGGCGTGGCCAATGGTGCAGTCGGGGCCGACCGTCAGGGTGAAGCCGGGATCGGTGTGCAGCACGG
Organism: uncultured Burkholderiales bacterium; assembly: GCA_964539965.1. Lineage (GTDB taxonomy): Bacteria > Pseudomonadota > Gammaproteobacteria > Burkholderiales > JALYOK01 > CAZILI01. Next base: position 4,947 of record CAZILI010000114.1, read on the forward strand.
CGCACTCTTGAATATTGGAGCCGGCGCCGACGCTGATGCGCTCGTTGTCGCCGCGCAGCACCGCGCCGAACCAAACGGAGGCGCCGAGCTCGAGCACGACCTTGCCGATCAGGGTGGCATTGTCGGCGACGAAATTATCGCCGCGCAGTTCCGGGCGGTCGGAGCCAAGGGCATAGAGCATAAGGGTGCGCGCTCGGTGAGTGGGATTGTGGCAGTCTGTGTGGGGGTGCTATGCGCTCGACAGGAACCCAGTACTATAGGTAGTACCACTGCTACAGCGCAGTCTGGATGCGGTCTTCAAGGCGATACCCCGTCAAGCCCCCTTCTTCACCTTAATCTCGGTCCACAGTCGGCTGCGCGCCCTGAGCTTCTTGGAATCAAGGTCGACCAAGCTCTCGAGCTTTTTCAAAGTTTCGGCGTCCAGCGCCACGGCGGGGGTCTTGGCGACTTCGGGCTTGATGAGCTTGGCCGCGCCTGCATTGACGTTCCCTGCTCCGGTGAGGTTGGTCAACTCGGCCGGGTTCTGCGGGTCGAGGATGAAATCGATGAACTTGTGCGCCAGATCGGGACGCGGTGCCGACTTGTGTATGACCATGTTGTCGAGCGCGAACACCGCCCCCTCTTTCGGGATCGCATAGCCGATGCTGTGCTTGCGCTTTTCTTCCTTGGCGCGCATGTTGGCCTGGAAGAAATCGTTGGAATAGCCGTGCGCCAGCCAAATGCTGCCCGTCACCAAGCCGCGGATGTAGCTGGTATTGTTGAAGGCCTGCCAGTAGGGCTTGGCCTTCAAGATGGTGGTCTTGGCTTCTTGCCAGTGCTTCTCGTCGGTGTCGTTGGCCGGATAGCCCAAGTACTTGAGCGCGGCGGCGAGCAACTCGTTGGGCGAATCCAGCACCGTGACCTTGCCTTTGACCTTGGCCAAGTACTTGGGGTCGAAGATCACCGCCCAGCTATCGGTAGGCAGCCCCAGCTCCTGGATTTTCTGCTCGTTGAAGCCGATCACCGTCAACGACGAGGCGTACGGCACCGAGTACTTGTTGCCGGGATCGAAGGGTTGATTGAGGTAGCCGGGGTTCAGGTTCTTCCAGTTGGCGAGCTTCGACTGGTCGATCGGCAGCAACGCGCCCTTCTTGATCAGCGTATCGACCGCGTTGCCGGTCGGCACCATGATGTCGTAGCCCTTAGCGCCCCCTTCTAGTTTGGCGAGCAACTCGTCGTTGTCGCCGTAGGTGTCGTACTTGACCTTGCAGTTGCAGCTCTTCTCGAAGCGCTCGATCACGGTGGGGCCGATGTAATCATTCCAGTTGAAGACGTGCAGCACGTCTTCGGCGCGTGCCGCGCCCGCGCACAGCGTCAAGACAGAGAACAGCCAGGCGAGTAGCCGTTGCAACGAGCCGGTCATAGCGGTGATCTCCTTGTAAAAACTATTCATTGCGCAGAACCCCGGGGGCGATTTTAGTGGCAACGATGATCAGGAACAACGTAAGCAGGATGAGCAGGGTAGACACGGCGTTGACTTCCGGCGTGACCGACACCTTGACCATGGTATAGATGCGCAGCGGCAAGGTCGACACACCCGCGCCGGCGGTGAAGAATGTGATCACGAAATCGTCGATCGACAAGGTAAACGCCATCAGCGCGCCGGCGATGATGCCCGGCAGGATGAGCGGGAAGGTAACCAGCCAAAAAGCGCGCAGCGGCGTTGCACCGAGATCGCGTGCCGCCTCGACCAGGCTCTCGTCCATGCCGGCGAGCCGCGAGCGCACCACGATGGCGACGAACGATACGCAAAACGCGATATGCGCGAGGATTACCGACATGATGCCCAGCGGCAGGCCGATTTTTTCGTAGAACACGATGAGCGACACGCCCATCATGATCTCAGGGATGGCGACCGGAGCGATCACCAGCAGCGGCAGCAGCTTTAGCTTGTAGCGCTGCAGCGCCAGTCCCGCAAGGGTGCCGAGCACGGTCGCGGCCAACGCCGCGGCGACACCGATTAGGAGAGAATTGATCGCCGCCTCGATCATCTCCTCGTTGTGAAACAGTTTCGCGTACCAATCCCAGGTGAAGCCGATCCACTCGGCGTTGAGCTTGGAGTCGTTGAACGAATACGCCACTACGACGATGAGCGGCAGATACAAGAACAGGTACACGCCCGCCGCGGCGATCACCGTCCAGGTGCCGATGCGCCGGTTCATAGCACGCGCCTGCCGCGCGCGATCCATGCGGCAGCGCCGGCGAACACGACCGCAAGGATCGTCAGCACGACCGACAGCGCGCTGCCGAACGGCCAGTCGCGCGCGATCTTGAACTGCTCGCTGATGACGTTGCCGATCATCACCCCGTCGGTGCCGCCCAGGATATCGGGCACGGCGAACGCGCCGAACGCGGGGATGAACACCAGCGCCGCACCGGCGTACACGCCGGGCAGCGACAGCGGAAAGGTGACGCGCCAGAACCGCTGCCAGGCGTTCGCACCGCAATCCTGTGCGGCGTCCAGCAGCGCCGGATCGTGCTTCTCCAGATTGGCGTACAGCGGCAGAATCATGAACGGCAAGTGCACGTACACCAGTCCGAGCAACACGGCGAACGGGTTGAACAGCAAAGACAGCGGCTCCAACCCGAGCGCGCCCAGGATGGCGTTCACGGCGCGGCTAAATCCCGCCTGCGGCCCGAGGATAATCATCCAGGCGTAGACACGGATCAAGAAATTGCTCCAAAACGGCAGGATCACGAGCAACAACAGCAGATCGCGATATTTCTTCGCGCCGCGCGCGATGGTGAGCGCCAGCGGATAACCCATCACCAGACACACCAAGGTGGTGACCACCGCATACACGAACGACTTCGCGAAGACCTGCGCATAGATCGCGTCGACGGCGAAGCGCTGGTAGTTCTCGGCGGTGATATCCAGCTTGCGCTCGCCGGCTTCTCCCGCCACCAGGGGCGCCAGCCCGCCATAGTCGCCGGGAAACTGAAACGACGCCACCAGCATGAGCAAAGTGGGCAGCAAGAAAAAGAACACCAGGTACAGCGTAGGCGGCGCCGTCACGACCCATCGCGCGAGGCGCCGCCCGATCATGCTGCGCCCCGAGGCGAGCCGAATCCGACAGGCGCGCGGGCGCCCGAGCGGATTGGAAAGCGTCGCGGCGCGCCGCGTCGGGTCATGTCAGTCGTCCAGAAAATGACCGGCGTCGTGGCGCCAAGCGATCTCCACGGCATCGCCCGGCTCGAAGAAACGAGCCCGGCCGGAGCGCGAATTCGGCAGCATCGCTTGAACGCGCTTGCCGCTGGCAAGCTCGACGATGTAGAGGGTGACATCGCCCAAGTACAGATAGTCGCGCACGTGGCCGGCGCAGCGATTTTCCTCGGCGTTTTCATCCAAGGTCGAATGGATGCGTACCTGTTCCGGGCGCAGCGCGATCACGCCCTTGCCCCCGCTGCGGCGCGTGATCGAGCCCGGCTGCGGACTCTCCGTGGTGCCGCTGTTGAGCGCCCGCGCCGCGCCTACGCCGTCGATATCTACCGTCAGCTCCTTGCCTTCGACCGCGCGGATAGTGGCTTCCAGCAGGTTGCAATGCCCGATGAAATCCGCCACGAACCGATTTCTCGGAAAGCTATAGATTCGAGACGGCTCGTCGAGCTGCTCGACCTTGCCCTTGTTCATGACCGCAATGCGGTGCGACAGCGCCAGCGCCTCGCCTTGATCGTGCGTCACGTAGACGAAAGTGATGCCGATCTCTTTCTGCAGATTGATGAGCTCGATTTGCATCTGCTCGCGCAGCTCGGCGTCCAGCGCGGCGAGCGGCTCGTCCAGCAACAGCAGGCGCGGCCGGTTCACTAGTGCCCGCGCCACCGCGACGCGCTGGCGCTGCCCGCCGGATAGCTCGCTCGGATAGCGCCGGCCCATGCCCGGCAAGCGCACGTCCTCGAGCGCCTCGTGCACGCGCTTGCCGATCTCGGCAGTGTCGACATCGGCCATACGCAACGGGAAGGCGATGTTCTTCTCCACCGTCATGTGCGGGAACAGCGCGTAACTCTGGAACACGGTGTGCACGTTGCGGTGCTCCGGCGGGATGCCGGTCTGGTCCTTGCTATCGAGCACGATGCGGCCGCCGTCGGGCGCATCGAAGCCGGCGATCATGCGAAGCAGAGTGGTCTTGCCGCAGCCCGACGGGCCGAGCAGGGTAAAGAACTCGCCCGCTTCGATGTTGAGGCTAACGTCGTCGACCGCCACGAAGTCGCCGAAGCGGCGGGTGACGTTACGAATCTCCAGCAGTGACATGCTCCCTAGCGCGATTGCGCCTTGTTGTTGCCGGCATCGAAGGCGCCAAGTATACAGAAACGGCGCCCCATCACGGCCGTCTGAGTCGGCTAGCGCTGGACGAACAACAGGTAGGAAACCAATATGACCAAAGCAATGACCAGCGCCACGTTGGCAAGCAGCAGCCGGCTATGGCGCTCCTGTTGCGAGGCGAGGGCGGTGATTTCGTCCTGCAGATCGCGCTCCGGGCGCTCGCTCAAGCGGCGAAAGGCGAGCCGCGGCAATTGCGGCAGAATCGTGCTCCAGCCCGGCGCCTCGGCTCCGACTTGGCGCACCAGAGCGCGCAAGCCCACGCGCTCGCTCATCCAGCGCTTGAGTATCGGCTTGGCGATGACCACCAGATCCAAATCCGGATCGAGCTGCCGGCCCAGCCCCTCGATCTGCAGCAGAGTCTTTTGCAACAGCACCAATTGCGGCTGCACTTCCATCTTGAAGCGGCGCGACACTTCGAACAGCCGCAGCAACACGCGGCCGAAATAGATCTCCTTGAGCGGCTTGCCGAAGATCGGCTCGCACACCGAGCGGATCGCCGACTCGAACTCGTCCTCGCGCGTCTCTTTGGGCACCCAGCCGGCTTCGATATGGGCCAGCGCGACACTCTTGTAATCGCGGTTGAAGAACGCCATGAAATTGGCGGCGAGGTACTGCTTGTCTTGCTCGCCAAGGGTGCCCATGATGCCGAAGTCCACGCCCGTGTAACGTCCGTCCTTGAGCACGAAGATGTTGCCCGGATGCATGTCGGCGTGAAAGAAGGCGTCGCGAAACACCTGCGTGAAGAAGATCTCCACACCCTCGCGCGA
>CAZILI010000115.1:0-8694 GCA_964539965.1 uncultured Burkholderiales bacterium
GCGCGATGCAGCTCGTCGTGCGTGGCGATGCCGGCCCCGCGCCCGGCCAATTCTTCCGGCACGCGCTCGTACACGGCCACCTCCCAGCCGATCTCACGCAAGAGAGTGGCGGCGAACAATCCCGACAGCGATCCTCCAATTATGATTGCACGTTGACGTTGCATAATCTTTCCTCGTATGCTGGCCGCATCGCTACGCGGCGCGGCGCCAAGACACGCTGCTCGACAAGGCATGCGCCACGTCGCCCGCGTGACGCAGGCTGTGCACGGCATGCACCGAGTCGACGTGTCGCAGCAAAGTGCGCACCCCGCTCGCCTTCGGCTCGAAGCCGGCGAAGCGCAGCAGCGGATTTAACCACATCAGATGGCCGCACGAACGATGCAAGCACGCCGCGGCGGCGGCCAAGTCGCTCGCGTCCTCCCCCTCCAGGCCGTCGCTCACCAGAATCACGATCGCCTTGCGGCTCAGTAGCCGCCGCGACCAGCGCTTGTTGAACTCGGTGAGCGCGGCGGCGATGCGCGTCCCGCCGTCGAAATCTTGCACGGCGGCGCAGATGCGCTCGACCGCGCGATCGACTTCGGAGGTTTGCAAGTAGCGCGTGATGGGAGTAAGTCGCGTGCCGAACAAGAAAGCGTACGTGCGTTTTCGCTGTCGTCCCAGCGCCCACACGAAGTGTAACAGCAGGCGAGCGTACAACTGCATGGATCCCGAGACGTCGCACAGCAGGACCAGCGCCGGCGACTCCTCACGGCGGCTGCAATAGGCCAACTGCGGCGCGCCGGCGTGGTGGGCGAGCGAGCGCAAGCTGCGCCGCCAGTCCAAGCTGGAACCGTTGGCGTCGCGTTGGCGGCGCCGAGTGAGATAGGGCGCCGGTTCCAACTCGAGCGCAGCAAGCCTGCGCTTGGCCTCGGCCAACTCTTCGGCCGTCATATGCTCGAAATGCTTGTCGGTGAAGGTCTCGCTGTCGGAGGCGCTATCGCGCTGATCGGCTTTCGGATTGTCTTCTTCCGCTTGCCCGCTCGGCTGCGCCGGCGCGAAAAGCCGGAGCGGAATCGCTTGCTCTTCGCCCTGCCCTGCTGTGGCGTCTTCCTCGGCGCGCCATATCGTAAGCTCGGCGGCAGGGCGCGTTTTGAGCTGCGCGCGCCAGAACAGTTCGAAGGCCTGGTCGAACAGCGGTTTGTGCTCGGGGCGCGTCACCAAGGATGCCGCCAGCGCCCAGTAGAAATCCTCTCGCTCGCGCACACCGGCGAGCGCCACGGCGCGCGCGCCTTCGATGAGTTGGGCGGCGCCTACCGGCATTCCCGCCGCGCGCAGCAGCCGCCCGAAGGCCGCGATGTTGTCGAGCATGCGAGTCTGCATCGCGGCGCTCCGTCAGCCGGCGGCCCGCGCGCGCTCTGCGCTGTCCGCCGCGGCGGCCTGCGTGCGCAAGCTGGCGAGCAATTCGCCGGCGCGCTCCGTGTTCACTTTGGCAAGGTCGTCTTGGTACTTGAGCAATATGCCGAGCGAGACCGAGATCGATTCCACGTCGAGCGCTTGCAGATTGAGCCGCATCAGCGCCTGCGCCCAATCCAAGGTCTCCGACACGCCGGGCGCCTTGAACAAGTCTAGCCCGCGCACCTGCTGCGCGAAGGCAACGATCTCGCGCGCCAAACGCTCGGGCACGCCGGGCAGCTTGCGCCGCAAAATCGCCAGCTCGCGCTGCGCATCGGGATAGTCGACCCAGTAGTAGAAGCAGCGCCGCTTGATGGCGTCGTGAATCTCGCGCGTGCGATTGGAGGTGATCACCACGACCGGCGGCTCGGGCGCGCGCACGGTGGCCAATTCCGGAATGCTGACCTGATACTCGGCCAGCACTTCCAATAAATAGGCTTCGAACGGCTCGTCGGCGCGGTCGAGCTCGTCGATCAAGAGCACCGGCATGCGACCCGCGTGCGGGCGGAGGGCACGCAGCAGTGGGCGCTCGAGCAAGAACTCGCGGCCGAAGATTTCGCGCGCCAGGGCCGACTCCTCTGCCCCGCGCCCCGCCGCCTCGGCGAGACGGATGGCGAGAATCTGGCGCTGATAGTTCCACTCGTACACCGCGCTCGCTTGGTCCATGCCGTCGAAGCACTGCAGGCGGATCAGCTCGCGACCGAGCGCGTGCGCCAGCGCTTTGGCGACTTCGGTCTTGCCTACACCGGCTTGCCCTTCCAGGAACAAGGGACGCTTTAGCTGCAACGCAAAAAACACCGCCGCCGCCAGTCCGCGCTCGGCGAGATAGTCGGCGCCGGCGAGCAGGGTCACGGTATCGTCTATGGTCGAGGGCAGCATGCGGCGGTGCGATAGGTCGACGGTGGCCGCGCTATGGTAGCAGGCCGCGACGGCGTTCGGCGCTGCATCCTCGCAACGATGCGGTACACTAGTTCTGGCAACGTCGCCTGAGCGGGCGATTCCGTTGTGACAATGCCAAGACCGAGGCCACACTCGGCGCCAAAACAAGCCGTTAGGAGGAGAAATGAAACCACCTGCGTTCGAGTATGTTCGCCCGGCGAACCTCGCCGAGGCGTTGGCGGCGCTTGGCCGGCACGGCGCCAAGGGAAAGATCCTGGCCGGCGGCCAAAGCCTCATCCCCATGATGAATCTGCGCTTGGCACGCCCCGAGGTGCTGATCGACATCAATCGGCTGCCCGATATGAGCGAGATCAAACTCGAGGGCAGCGAGTTGGCGATCGGCGCCCTGGCGCGCCATTCGAGCTTGTACGAATCGGCGCTGGTGGCCCAGCACTGTCCGCTCATGAGCGAAGCCTACCGCCATGTGGCGCACAAGCCGATTCGCAATCGCGGCACTCTAGGCGGAAATCTCAGCCACGCCGATCCGGCTTCCGAAATGCCGGCCGTGATATTGGCGCTGGAGGCGACCTTGTTGGCCAAGAGCGCCAAGGGCGAGCGCAAGATCGCCGCCAAGGATTTCTTCCAAGGTCCGCTCACCACCGCGCTCAAGCCCGACGAGATGTTGACTCAAGTGCGCCTGCCGGCGGCAGCGCCCAAACAAGGCTACGCGTTCGAGGAAGAGGCGACGCGCAAGGGCGATTTCGCCATGGCGGCGGTCGCCGTCACCCTGACCGTGAGCGGCGGGGTCTGCTCGCAGGTCGCCATCGCCGTTGCGGGCATGGGTGACCGAGCGGTGCGGCTAGACAAGGCTGAAGCGGCGCTCAAGGGCAAAGCGATCGATCCGGCCGCGATTGCCCAGGCGGCAGCGGTCGCCAAGTCCGGTGTGACGCCGGATTCGTCTTATCACGCCGACGCCGAGTTCAAGCGCGACTTGGTCGAGGCGCTGACTTCGCGTGCGCTCGCGCGCGCGCTCGAGCGCTGCAAGTAAGGGAGACAAGCATGGCTACGATCACTATCAATGTGCGCGTGAACGGCAAGCAGTACAGCCGCGCGGTCGAGCCGCGCATGCTGTTGTCCGATTTCTTGCGCGAAGAATTGGAACTCAAAGGCACGCACGTGGGCTGCGAACAAGGCGTGTGCGGGACCTGTACGGTGCTGGTCGACGGACAGTCGGCCAGATCCTGCCTCATGTTCGCCGTGCAAGCCGACGGCAGCGAGATACGCACGGTCGAAAGTCTCGCGCAGGGCGGCCAACTGCATCCACTGCAAGAAGGCTTTTGGGAGAAGCACGGCCTGCAATGCGGCTTCTGCACGCCCGCGATGCTGATGGTCGCCGCGGAGCTGGTCGAGAAGAATCCTAATCCCTCGCTAGAGGACATTCGTGAGGCGGTGTCGAGCAACCTGTGCCGCTGCACCGGCTACTACAACATCATCGAGTCGATCCAAGCCGGCATCGCCAAAATGAAGGAGGCGCGCAAATGAGCACCTTTCCCAAACACATTTCGGCCGAAGGCTACATTCCGCCCAGCCGCCAGCGCGAGAAGCCGCAGAAAGAATACAAGTACCTCGGCAAGAACATGAAGCGGGTGGAAGACCCGCGCCTGCTGACCGGGCAAGGCGGCTACATCGACGACATCAAGCTGCCGGGGATGGCCTACGCGGCGGTGCTGAAAAGCGACCGCGCGCACGCGCGCATCAAGCGCATCGACGCGTCGAAGGCCAGGGCGCTGCCCGGCGTGCTGTTGGTGATGACCGGCGAGGAAGCCAAGAAGTCGACCGGGCCGACCGCACAGTTCGCCACCCCACCGGTGGTGCAGTACTGCATCGCGGTCGATCGCGTGCGCCACGTCGGCGAGACGGTCGCGGCAGTAGTGGCCGAGAGCCGCTATATCGCCGAGGACGCCTGCGAGCTGATTGAGGTCGAGTACGAGGATTTGCCCATCGTCATCGACCCGATCGAGTCGATGAAGGCGACCGGGGACGCGGTGCTGCATCCCGATCGCGGGCCCACCAATATCGCGCATCAAAAGCTGTTCACCTTCGGCGCGGTGGACGAGGATTTCGCCAAGGCCGACAGAATCGTGGAGCGCCGCCTGCGCTGGCCGCGTTCGGGTGGTCAGCCGCTGGAGACGGTAGGCGCGGTGGCGCAATATCACTCCGGCACGGGCAAGTTCACCATCCATTGCAACAGCTCGTTCGTGAACTACGTCGGCTTTGTCATCGCCGGCTCGCTCGGCGTGCCGGCGCATAAGCTGAACATCATTCCCGTCACCACCGGCGGCAGCTACGGCAGCAAGCTGTTCACCCACAAGGTGATTACCCTGGCCGCGACCCTGGCGCGCGCTTGCGGGCGGCCGGTCAAGTGGATGGAAGACCGCATCGACAACACCACCAGTTGCGACAATCACGGCTCGGACCGCATCTATCACTGCAAGCTCGCGCTCAAGAACGACGGCACCATGCTGTCGCTCAGGTTTCAGGTGATCGACGACTACGGCGCCTATCTACAATTCGGCTACGGCACGCACGGCAACTCGCTGTGCCAAGTGGTTGGACCGTACCAGATCCAGAGTGTGGAGATGGAGCTGATCGCGGTGCTCACGAACAAGTGCCAGCAAGGCGCCTATCGCGGCTTCGGCTCGGAGGTGACCAACTGGATGGTCGAGCGCATGGTCGACGCTGCGGTCGACGAGCTGAAGATGGATCCGGTCGAATTCCGGCGCAAGAATCTGATCAAGCCCGATCAGTTTCCCTACGTGATTCCCACCGGCAACGTGTACGACAGCGGCAACTATCCGGCGGTGCTGGAGGAGGCGCTGCGCATCGCTAATCTCGCCAAATGGAAGGACGCGCAAGCCAAGGCGCGCGCAGAGGGACGCGCTGTCGGCATCGGCATCGCCTGCTGCCAAGAGCGCAGCGTGTTCAGCTCGACCGAATTTTGGTCGCTGAATCCGGTCGACGCCCCCAACTTTACGCTCACCAGCTCGCCCGAGAGCACGCACATCCGCATCGATCCGATGGGCAATATCCAAGTCACCTTGAGCTCGCCGTTTTGGGGCAACAGCCCGGAGACGGTCGCCACTCAAGTCGTGGCCGAGCAGTTTCAGTGCGATCCGGCCAACATCAACGTGGTGTATGCCGACACGGCGAGCGGCTACAACTCGTGCGGACCCGGCGGCAGCCGCTACACCGTGATGATCGCGGGCGCCATCGTCGGCGCCTCGATGAAGCTGAAAGAGAAGATGCTGCGCATCGCCGGAAAGATGCTGGAAGCCAAACCCGAGGACTTGGAGTTTCGCGACGGCAAGATCGGCGTGAAAGGCGTGCCGGGAATGGAGAAAGCCATCGGCGAGGTCGCGCTGTTTGCGCATATGTTCAGACTCAATCTTCCCGACGGCGACGATTACGCAAGCGGCCTGGATGCCAGCTATGTGTACGACCATCCGCTCACCACCATGCCGGCGGCCGATCGCTCGCACCTGGGCATCTTCTATCCGATCATGGGGCACATGTGCCATCTCGCGCTGGTCGAGGTCGACGTGAAGACAGGCAAGGTGAAGATTTTGGACTACGTCGCCGTGCATGACGCCGGCACCCTGGTCAACCCGATGACCTTGGCGGGGCATATTCGCGGCGGCACGGCGCAGGGCATCGGCTCGACCTTGTACGAGCAGTTCTACTACGACGAGCAGGGGCAGCTGCTCACCGCTACCTTCGCCGACTACTTGATCCCGACGTTGCACGAGATGCCGAACGAGATCCGCGTCGGCCACGTGCAAACGCCCTCGCCTTTCACCGAGTACGGCATCAAGGGCGGCGGCGAAGGTGGTCGCATGGGCGCCCCACCCGCGCTGTCGTGCGCGGTCGAAGACGCGCTGCGTGCGTACGGCGTCAAGATCGACGAGCTGCCGTTGACGCCCAAGCGCGTGCGCGCGCTGGTGCGCGCGGGCGGAGCGCGCAAGGCGTAATGCTCTGGGAGGGGTATATTCCTGCAGGCCGCATCTACATGCGCCCTGCAGGCGGCTACCCGTAGCGGTACCGGGTAGGTTGGCGGCGGCGGGCAGCCGGTCGAACAAGCTTTTCTCTAGAGGTGTGGGTTGGGTCCTTATCTGGTGGGAGTAGACATCGGCGGCACGTTCACCGATTGCGTGGTGCTGGACGCCGAAGGCAATATCACCGCGACCAAAGCGGCGTCGACGCCGCGCAATTTCGCCGACGGCATGCTGGAAGCGCTGCGCGTGGCGGCCGAGCGCTTGGGCAGGCCGTTTGGCGTGTTCTGCAACGAAATCTCCGTATTGACGCACGGCACCACGGTCGGCACCAACGCGCTCATCCAGCGCAAAGGCGTGAAGGTGGGACTCATCACCACCAAGGGTCACGAAGACGCCATTCACATCATGCGCGGTTCGCGCGGTGTGACCTCTCGCGACATCAACAAAGTAGTGCATTTTCCCGAAAGCCAAAAGCCGGTGCCGATCGTGCCCAAGCGGCTGATCGAGGGCGTTTCCGAGCGCGTAGACTGCTTCGGCGAAGTGGTGGTAGCGCTCAATGAGGACGAAACCAAAGCCGCGATCGAGCGACTGTTGGCGCAAGGCGTGGAAGCGATCGCGGTGTGCCTGTTGTGGTCGTTCAAGTATCCGTTGCACGAGCGGCGCATCCAAGAATTGATCCACGCCGTCGCGCCGCAGATGTTCGTCAGTTGCTCGGTCGACTTGGCGCCGAAATGGGGTGAGTACGAGCGCACCACGGCGGTGGCGCTGAACGCCTATATCGGACCGATCATGGCTCGCTATCTCGCCAACTTGGCGGGGAGACTGAAAGAACTGGGTTACCGCCAGCCGCTGCAAATCGCGCAATGCGGCGGCGGTTCGATTTCGGTCGATCACGCCATGCAGGCGCCGCTGCTCACGCTGGATTCCGGACCCGTGTCCGGCGTCACCGGCTCGGTGTACCTCGGCCGCCTCATGGGATACCCCAATATCATCACCACCGACATGGGCGGCACCTCGTTCGACGTTGGTATCGTCTCGGATTACCAGCCCGAGTATTCGTTCACCTCCAACGTAGCGCAGTACGAGTACTTCTTACCCAAGGTCGACATTCAAGCGATCGGCTCAGGCGGCGGCAGCTTGGCGCAGGTCGATCCGCTCCAGCGCACTCTACGCGTGGGGCCGCAGAGCGCCGGTGCCGATCCCGGCCCGGTGTGCTACGGCAAAGGCAACGAGACCGCCACCGTGACCGACGCCGACGTGGTGCTGGGTTACATCAATCCGGACAATTTCTTAGGCGGGCGCATCAAGCTCGACAAGGCCCAGGCCACCGCCGCCGTGCAGCGCATCGCCGACGCCCTCGGCATCAATCTGCTCGAAGCGGCCAGCGGCATCGCCAAGATCGCCGAATTCAAGATGGCCGATATCATCCGCAAGATGACGGTGGAAAAAGGCTACGATCCGCGCGATTTTGTGTTGTTCGCGTTCGGCGGCGCCGGTCCGGCGCACGCCAGCGTGTTCGCGCAAGAACTCGGCGTGCAGAGAGTCGTCATCCCGCAAAAGGAGATCGCCTCTTGCTGGTGCGCATTCGGCGCCGCTTCAGCCGACATCTTGCACGTGCACGAGCAAGTGAACATCATGGTCTCTCCGTTCGATGCGGACAAGGTCAACGCGATTTTGGTCGAGCTTGAAGGCAAGGCGCTCGCCGGCATGCAGCGCGACGGCATCGCGCGCGAGCGCATCAAGTTGCAGTTCTCGCTCGACATGCGGCACAAGGGGCAGATCAACGAAGTGGAGGTCATGCTGCCCGAGGCGCGCGTGAGTGGGGATTTCTTCGAGCCGCTGCGACAGAAGTTCTACACGCGCTACGAGCAGCTGTACGGCAAGGGTTCGTCCTATCACGGCGCGCGCCTGGAGATCGTCACTCTGCGCCTGCGCGCCATGGCCGACACCCCACGCCCGAAGCTCTCCGCCAGCACGGCGCTGGCCGCCGAGATCGCGCGCGAGGCAAAGCGCGGCACCCGGTCGATCTACTGGGACGGCCTGCGCCGCGCCGTGGAAACGCCGATCTACGACGGCGCGCACCTGCGCCCGGGCAATCGCTTCGACGGGCCGGTGGTGATCGAGACCACCGATACCACCGTGGTGGTGCATCCGGGCCGCTCGGTCGAAGTGGACGCGTTCGGCAACTTCGAAATACGCTTCAATCGCTAATCGCGCGTCGGCGCGCGACGACAGCCTACCGATAGGTTCCGCCCATGCCTAAAGTCAGTGAAAGCCACAACATCCGTTTCGACGGCAAGGCCATCCCAGGCACGGTCGTGCTCGACCGCGA
>CAZILI010000115.1:8704-10068 GCA_964539965.1 uncultured Burkholderiales bacterium
TTTCCCCTATGTGCCGCCCAAGCAGCTCAGCATCTCGCCCAAACTCAAGCTGCAGCGCAGCGCCGCCACCGATATCGATCCGATCACCTACGAAGTCATCCGCCACAGCCTGTGGCACGTAAACGAAGAGCATGGCGCCACGATACAGCGCGTGTCGGGTTCGCCGGTGGCGATGTACGCGCTCGACCTAAATCCCTCCATCCTGACCGAGGACGGCGAATTCGTGTACTTCGGGCCCTACATGCAATACATGTCTGGGGTGACCGACACGCAAGTGAAGTGGACCTTGGAGCATCGCAGCGACAATCCCGGCATCAAGCCCGGCGACATGTTTCTCGCCAACGATCCCTGGGTGGGAGCGGCGCATCAGATGGACGTCATGCTGCTGTGTCCGATCTTTTGGGAAGGCGAGCTATTCTGCTGGGTCACCAACTGCCTGCACCAGTACGACATCGGCGGCATCACGCCGTCGAGCTTCTGCCCGTCGGCCAAAGACGCCTTCGACGAGGGCATCCTCATCCCGCCGATCAAGATCATCGAGGGCGACGAGATCCGCCGCGATATCGAGGATATGTATCTGCGCTCCTCACGCAAGCCCGAAATGGTGGCGCTCGACTTTCGCGCGCAATTGGCCGGCAACCTCACGGCGCGCGAGCGCATCCTTGGCCTGCTCGAGCGCTACGGCGCGCAAGTGGTGAAAGGTGTGATGCTCCGCGTGCTCGACAACGCGGAAGCGGCGTTTCTCGCCAAGCTCAAGCGCATTCCCGACGGCGTGTGGCGCGACCGCACTTACATCGAGTGCTGCCGGCCGGGCGATCGCCGCACGCATCGGGTGGTGATCACCTTGCGCAAGCAAGGCGACAAGCTCATCTTCGAGAACGAAGGCACCGCGCCGCAAGACGGCGGCATGAACGGCACCTACTCCGGCTGGCGCGGCTCGCTCATGGTGGCGCTGAATCAGCTCATGTGCTGGGACCAATACTTCTGCGTCGGCGGGGCGCTGCGCCACGTGGAGTTCGATCCGACACCGGGCACGCTCAACTGCGCGAACTTTCCTGCTTCGGTATCGACCGCGCCCACCCAAGCGATGGAGATTTCACTCTACCCGGCCTACAACGTGCTGTCGAAGATGATCTACTGCGACCCGGAGATGCGCAAAGACATCATGTGCATCGGCGGCACCAGCCAATGGCCGGCGACCATCTTTCGCGGTATCGATCAATGGGGTGAGCGCTTCGGCTACATCCTGGTCGATCCCATCGGCGGCGCTATCGGCGCATTCTCAACCGGCGACGGCATCTCCACCGGCGGCCAATCGCGCACGCCGATCTGCAAGCTGCCCAACGTCGAGCACACCGAGCAGA
>CAZILI010000116.1:0-9908 GCA_964539965.1 uncultured Burkholderiales bacterium
GGTCTCGCAGGCGCGAAAGCCCGCTTCGGCGCCGAAGTATTTCGCGGCGTTGGCCTCCGCGCCGCACGGCCGGTCGGCGTCGTATAGGGCCGCCGCTCGGAAGGTGAGCAGATCGGCGGCTTCTAACTCGATCCAGCGCTCGGCGAGCGGATCCTGAATGGCCTGGTTTTGTCCGATCGGCCGGCCGAACACGACCCGCTCTCTCGCGTAGCGCGCTGCGCGCTCGAGCGCGATACGACCCAAGCCGACCGCTTCGGCGGCGACCAGGATGCGCTCCGGGTTCATGCCGTGCAGGATGTACTCGAAACCGCGGCCCTCTTCGCCGATGCGATCGGCGAGCGGCACGCGCAGCCCGTCGATAAATACTTGATTCGAATCCACCGCGGCGCGGCCCATCTTGGGAATTTCGCGCACTTCCACGTAGCGCCGGTCGAGGTCGGTGTAGAACAAGCTCAAGCCGAGCGTGGGTTTGGAGACCTCGTCGCGGCGCGCGGTGCGTGCGAGGATCAGCATCTTGTGCGCCACTTGCGCGGTCGAGATCCACACCTTGGCGCCCGACAGCACGTAGTGATCGCCCTCGCGCACGGCTTGGGTCTTCAAGCGCGTGGTGTCCAGGCCGGCGTCGGGCTCGGTGACCGCGAAACAGGCCTTTTCCTTGCCGGCGATGAGCGGCGGCAGCCATCGCCGCTTTTGCTCCTCGCTGCCGAAACGCACCACGGGATTGAGGCCGAAGATGTTCATGTGGACCGCGGAGGCGCCGCTCATGCCGGCGCCCGAGGCGGCGATGCTCTGCATCATGAGCGCGGCTTCGGTCACGCCGAGGCCCGCGCCGCCGTATTGCTCGGGCATGGCGATACCGAGCCAGCCGGCTTGCGCGAAAGCGGCGTGAAACTCGTGCGGAAAGGCGGCGTCGCGGTCCTTCGCCAGCCAATAGTCGTCGCCGAATTGCGTGCACAGCTTGGCGACATTGTCGCGGATGGATTCTTGTTCGGCGCTGAGCGAGAAATTCATGTTCGCAGTGACTGGTACGGGCTACGGCTCCAAGGTGACGCCCGCCGCGCGCATCGCGTCGATCTCCGCATCGGCATAGCCTGCTTCGCGCAGCACTTCTCGGCTGTGCTCGCCCAAGCGCGGTGCCGGCCGCACCGGCGCAAGCGCGCTGGCCGACCAAGTGGTCGGGTTGCGCATGTGGCGGATCTTGCCTTCGCTCGGGTGATCGGCGAGTTCGAAAAACCGCACCGCAGCAAGATGCGGGTCCTCGATCAGGCTTTCCAGACTGTGCATCGGCATGGCCGGGATGTCGGCGCGTGCCAGCGCTTCGAGCCACTCGCGCGTGCTCCTGCCGCGCAGCGCCTCGGCCAAATAGCTGTACACGTCGCGCACGTGCCGGGTGCGCGCGGCCATGTCCTTGAAGCGCGGATCGCTAGTCATCTCCGGCTTGCCGATGACCTCGAAGAAGGCCTCCCACTGCCGGTCGGTGTAGACCAAGACCGAAATGTAGCCGTCTTGCGTGGCGTACGGCCGGCGATCCGGATCGAGGTGGCGCGGATAGCCCGGCGCGCCTAGCGGCGGTTCGAAGGCATGGCCATACAAGTGATCGCCGAGGATGAGGTGCGCCATGGTCTCGAACATCGGCACTTCGATAGACTGGCCTTGGCCGGTGCGCTCGCGGCAGAACAGCGCCGCGGTAACCGCGTTCACCGCCGCCAGGCCGACCGCGCGATCGACGATGGCGCTCGGCACGTAGCGCGGCTCGCCGCCCCCAACCCGCTGCGGCAGCGAAGCGAGCCCCACCGCGCCTTGGATGAGGTCGTCGTAGGCG
Organism: uncultured Burkholderiales bacterium; assembly: GCA_964539965.1. GTDB lineage: Bacteria > Pseudomonadota > Gammaproteobacteria > Burkholderiales > JALYOK01 > CAZILI01. The sequence continues at coordinate 1,823 of CAZILI010000116.1, forward strand.
GGCTTGCCGGCGTACGGCCCGCGCTCGCCGAAGCCGTATACGCCGACGTAGATGATGCGCGGATTGACCGCTTTCACGTGCTCATAGCCCAGACCGAGCCGCGCCATCGCCGCCGGACGCACGTTGTAGATGAGCACGTCGCAGCGCGCGGCCAGTTTGAGCGCCGCCGCGCGGCCGCGCGGCTCCTTGAGATCGAGCACGCAGCTGCGCTTGCCGCGATTGGCGAGCAGAAACAGCGCGCCCATTCCGACATGCCGCGCCGGCACGATCTTTCTGACGATGTCGCCTTCGGGAGATTCGAGCTTCACCACTTCCGCGCCGTACTCGGCCAATATCTGCGTGGCGTGCGGGCCCATGAACACGGTGGTCATGTCCAGCACCTTCACACCTTGCAGCGGACCGCTCATGTCGGAATCCGCAAACACGGAACGATCACGCGAGTCGCGTTCATTCCGGCGGAATTCCTGCCGCTTTGACGCGCGCAGCCCAAACGTCGAGTTCGTGCTCGATGAAGCGGCCGAACTCTGCCGGCGGCAGAGGCGCAATCTCGATGCCGGTCATCGCCATACGCTCTTGCAAGTCCTTGCGCGCGAGCAGCTTTTGCAAGGTCTGCGACAGGGTGTCGAGCACCGGCTTAGGCAGCCCCGCGGGGGCGACTATGCCGGCCCAGCCGCTCAAGTCGAAGCTCTTCAATCCGCCTTCGCTGATCGAGACGAGCTCGGGCATCAAGCGCGTGCGCTTGGCGGGTGTGACGCCGAGCGCACGCAGCTTGTTGGCGGCGATATGCGCCTTGCTGCTGCCGAGGTCGGCGATCATGAGTTGTACCTGGCCGCTCATCACATCGGCGAGCGCTTGTGGATTGGACTTGTACGGAACCCCGACCACGTCGATCCCTGCCAACGCTTTGATGGTCTCGGCGGAAACCAGCGACATGCTGTTCGAGGTGGCGTAGCTGAGCTTGCCGGGGTTGGCTTTGGCGTAGGCAAGCAATTCGGCCACTGTTTTGACCGGCAGCGACGATGTGGTCACCAGCACGAAAGGGTAATAGCCGAGCCGAGCCAGGGGCGTGAAATCCTTGAGCGGGTGATAGGGAAGCTGCTTGAACAGGCTCAGGTTCGCTGCCTGCGGCGTATTGCTGGTGATCATCAACGTGTAGCCGTCGGGCGGCGATTTGGCGACCAAGTCGGCGCCGATGATGCCGCTCGCGCCGGGTCGGTTGTCGACGATGAACTGCGCGCCCAGCGTTTTGCCGAGCTCCTCGGCAAGTAAGCGCGCTACGGCATCGGTCAGGCTGCCAGCGGCGAACGGCACCACCAGTTTGACCGTCTTGGCGGGGTAGGCTTGCGCCCACAGTGCGCCCGCGCACGCGAGCGACAGCGCGAGGCCGATGAGGCGTGCCAGCAGTCGAGTCATTGCGCCGCGGCTCAATAGCGCACGGCTTTCGCCGGCGATTCGCCGTAGGGCGGGGAATAGATCACCAATACTTTGGCGGGCGTCTCGCTCGTCACGGTGAACACGTGGGGCGCGTCGGCCGGGAAGAAACAGCAATCGCCGGCTTTCAGCTCCATCACCTCACCGGCGACTTCGGCCCGGGCAGAACCTTCGAGCATGTAGCACACTTGCTCGATGCCGGGATGAGCGTGGGGCTGCGCGCCTTTGCCTTTTTCTACCACGCCGAGCACGACTTCCAGTTGCTTCGCGCCGACCGTTTCGGGCCCGATCAGTCGGCGGTTGACCGTGCCGGTATGGTTGGCAGGGTGATAGGGCTTTACGTCTTGCGCGCGAATGAAGTAAGGCATCGGCTTGTTCCTCCTGTTTGGTTGTCGGGGCTATTTTGTCGTCGATCGTTGCGTGCTAAGCACCCGCCCGGGTCGCTCGCCGGTGGCCTGACCGTGCCGCCATACGATGGCGCCGTTGACGATCACGGTATCGATGCCCTGCGCCGGCTCGATAGGACGCTCGAAAGTGGCGAGGTCGGCGACCGTCTCCGGATCGAACAGAGCCAAGTCGGCGGCATGGCCCGCCTTGAGCACGCCGCGCTTGTCCAGGCCGAATTTTTTTGCCGGCAGCCCGGTCATCTTGTACACGGCCGTCTCCAGCGGAAACAACTTCAAGTCGCGGCTGTAGTGCCCGAGCACGCGCGGAAACGTGCCCCAGAGTCTCGGATGCGGCTTGGCATCGTGCGGCAAGCCGTCGGAGCCTATCATCGTGTCGTCGAACGCCAAGATGCGCTGCACGTCGTCTTCGTTCATCGTGAAATAAATAGCGCCGCCCGGCTGCAAGCGCTTGACCGATTCCTCCTGCGAGGTGCCCAGGCGCTGCGCGACTTCCGCCAGATCCATGCCGGCGAACTCGGGATGCGGCTTCGACCACGTCACCAGTACGCGCTTGGCGAGGCTCAAGCGCACCGGCGACAGCACCGTGGAAGAGGCGTGGTAGGGATAGCAGTCGAGCCCGATGCTTTGCTCACCGCGATGGCGTTCGATATGCGCCAAGGTTTCTTTCGAGCGGCCATAGTTGTGCTCGCCGATCACCTTGTGATGCGAAATCACCGCGGGCACGCCGAGGGTGCGGCCGATGGTGAAGGTTTCGTCCATGGCATCGATGACATGCTCCGCCTCGTTGCGCATGTGCGTCACGTACAGCCCGCCGAATTCGCGTAGGTCGGCGCAAACGGCGATGATCTCTTCTGTGGGAGCGGCTTGCGCCGGCGGATAGAAAGTGCCGGTCGACACGCCGATTGCGCCCGCGGCGAGCGCCTCGCGCGCAATCGCTCGCATCTTGGCGATCTCGGCCCGGCTGGCAGGACGCTCGAGCGCATCCATGGTCGCGATACGCAAGGTGGTGTGACCGACCAGGCAAGCTGCATTGGCGGCAGCAGGCTTGGAGCGCAGCTCTTCGAGGTAGGCGGCAAAGGTCGGAAACTTGTACCAGCCGCCGCTGTCGTCCAACAGATCGAGCGGTGCCGTTACCCCGGCCCCACCCGCCGCCTCGAACGGCGCCAGGCTGATGCCGCAATTGCCGACCACCACCGTGGTTACGCCTTGGCTCACTTTGGGGGCCATGTCTTGATGCGACAGCAGCAAGCGGTCATCGTGCGTGTGGGCATCGATGAAGCCTGGCGCTGCCACCAAGCCGCTCGCGTCGATCTCGAGCGACGCGCGCGCGCCGTCAAGCGGCCCGACGTGGGCAATGGAGTCGCCGCGCACGCCGATGTCGCCGCGAAAGCGCCGCGTGTTCATTCCGTCGATGACGGTCGCGTTGCGTATGAGAAGATCGAATTGTGCCGGGTTGGCCATGGTCTGGACATGAGCAAGTAAGACGCATAACGCTACCACAACTGGCGACGGCTAAGCGCTGATAGCGCCTTGGGCGATTGAGAACTGTCGGCGGAAAGAGGAGAATGACCGCGCCTCTTTCATCCATCCCATCCCGAGCCAAGCAATGGACTACGGTTTTAACATTCCGGCCCGCGGGCCGCTGTGCACTACGGAGAACATCACGGCGCTCGCCAAGCGCGGCGAAGAGTTAGGGTTCAAGTATGTGGCGATACCCGATCACATCGTGATTCCGCGGGCGATCGACTCGCCTTATCCCTACAGCGAAAGCCGCAAGATGGCCGGCGCAGCGAGCGGGGATTGCATGGAGCAGCTGACCATCATGGCTTACCTGGCGGGTATCACGGCCAAGCCGCGGCTGTTGACCTCGGTGATGGTCGTGCCGCATCGCCCGCCCGTATTTACCGCGAAAGTGCTGGCGACCATCGACGTGTTGTCGGGCGGCCGCGTCACCGTCGGTTGCGGCGCCGGTTGGATGCAAGAAGAGTTCGAGGCGATCGGCGCGCCGCCGTTTGCCGAGCGCGGCAAGGTGACCGACGAGTATCTGCAGATCTTCAAGGAGCTGTGGACGTCAGAGGCGCCGCAGTTCTCGGGCAGCTACGCGCGCTTTCGCGATGTAAGCTTCCTGCCCAAGCCGCTGCAACAGCCTCATCCGCCGCTGTGGATAGGCGGCGAGAGTCCTGCGGCGCTGCGGCGTGTAGCAAAGTTCGGCGACGCCTGGTATCCGATTGGGAGCAACCCCCAGTTTCCGCTTAACTCGATCTCGCGCTATGAGAGCGGTGTCGCGCGCATGCGCGAAGAGGCGGCCAAGCAAGGGCGCGACCCGGCTCGCATCGCGCTCGCGTATTGGGCGAACTGGTACAAAGAGGGCGTCCACTCTCAAACCGATGAAGGCAAACGCCATCTGTTCACCGGCCCGGATTCGGCGATCGCCGAGGACATCGTGGCGCTGCGCAGTGTCGGCGTTCAAACTTTGTTGTTGAATTTTCAACGCTCGAACCTGGCGGACTCACTCGCCAGCATGGAGCGCTTCGTCGACAAAGTGCTGCCGCTCGCCGGGCGCTAGAGAGGCGGTCGAGCCCGTCTGCTGAAACCAGCCTCGCGGCGATCGCCGCGAGGCTTCGGCACGCCTTCGCCTGGTGCGAGGTTTGCTTAGAAGCCCCGAATACCGTCAATTTTCCCTGTCAATTCCGTACTTAACGTGACCAAGCGCGCCGATCTACGAGTCTACTTCGGGCATGCCGTATTGCTGATGCTGGCCGCCTGGGCCCTGTTGCAGCTCTGGCAGCACCGTCGTGACGTGGCGCTCGAAATCGCCCAGCGCAGCTTCCGCGACGTCGCCACATCGCTCGATTCCACCGTCAAGAACAGCGCAGACCACGTTCGCCTCTTGCGTACTGCGGCAGAGACCGCGCTGCGCGGTGCTCAACCGTACTCGCAAGAAACCAGAAACCTGTTCGCTGGCCTGAAGGGCTCGCGCGGCAAGCCGGGCTTCAGCCTGGACAGCTTGCCGTATGGGGTGAGCAAGGATGCTGCGGGGAACCTGACGGGTCTAGGTGCGCTACCTGCACCGGACTCCGAGGGCGCGCGCGAGATGCTGGCGGCGTTGAGCTTGAACCCGCTGTTCGCCGCCACTCGGCGCAACGTGCCGGACGCCGCCTGGGTCTACTACACCTCCGGTCGCGGCTTCACCAATATCTACCCTTGGGTGGGATCGTCGGAGTTCGCTTTTTCCGACGCCACTTTGCAAAAGGAATTCTTTCGCGGCGGGCGGGTCGACGAGAATCCGCAGCGCTCGACCTTCTGGACCGACGCCTACTTGGATGAAGCGGGCAAAGGGCTCATGTGCACGGTGGCGGCGCCGGTCGACGACGCCGCGGGCCGATTCGTCGGCACGGTGGCGTTGGACCTCACCTTGGAGACATTAAGCAGTTTTGTCACCGATCCGCGCTTGTCTATCGGCACGGCGCTCATCGTGAATCGCTCGGGGCAATTGCTCGCTCACGCTCGCCTGGCCGATCCGTCGGACGGTAAGGCACACTCGTTGAAGGATGCGCTGCCGGACGGCTTCTCCGATCCGGAGTCGGCGCTCATGAAGGTCGCGCCAGGGGCGTTCCATGAGTCCCACGGTTGGCTGATCTATCCGATCGAGTTGGCCGATGCACCTTGGCGCTTGCTGTTGCTGATCGACCGGAATGAGCTGGCCATGCAGACATGGCTCGGAATGAAGATCGAGCTTGCAGCACTGCTGCTGGTGTGTGTGGCGATAGCGAGCTTCGAGCTGCGGCGCCGTGCTATGAGGCGTGTGAAAGACAGCGAGTCGTGCTTGCGCCAGTTGCTCGACCATGCGCCGGCACCGCTAGCCGTGGCGCGCCGCGCGGACGGCGGCCTGCTGTTTCTGAATGCCCGCATGCGCGATCTCCTCGGCGCTGTCCGGGATACGAGCTTGATCGGGCGAGCCACAAGCGAGCTGTTCGCCGACCCGGCCGAGCGTACCGCGATGCTGCAGGAATTCGTCGAGCGCGGGGCGGTGCATGGCCACGAGTTGCGTTTGCGCAAACTCGATGGCACGGTGTTTTGGGGTTGGTGCTCTTTGGTGCCGGTCGAGCTGGCCGATCAATCGGTCCTGCTGCTGAGTGTGACCGACATCTCCGAGCGCAAGCGCATGGAGGAAGAGCTGCGTTCCTTGGCCACTACGGACGTATTGACCGGACTCGCGAATCGGCGCCATCTTCTCGATCTCGCCGCCGCCGAGCTCGAGCGGGCGCGGCGTTACAGCCGGCGGCTGGCATTGCTAGTGCTCGACATCGACCACTTTAAACAAATCAACGACACGCACGGCCACGCAACCGGCGACCGAGTCATCCAGGCGATGGCGCAGGCGTGCCGCGACTCGGTGCGAGATATCGATCTGGCCGGTCGCGTTGGCGGCGAGGAGTTCGCCATCTTTTTGCCCGAGACCGGCGCGCAGGGCGCGCAAGACTTGGCCGAGCGCCTCCGCGAGTTGGTTGCCCTCATGAAGGTATCCGCCAACGACGATACCACCGTGCGCTTCACAGTGAGCATCGGTGTTGCGGTGATGCGCACCGAGCGCAGCACGCTGGATGATCTGTTTACCGAAGCCGACGGTGCGCTGTACCAGGCCAAACGCGAAGGCCGAAACCGCGTGCGCGTCTGCCAAGGCCGTCCCTCCATCGCCGCTTGATCCCCTTTCGCCGGCCCCAAAGGGCCGGCTGAGGGTCGTTGACCCTCGCTGCGTCACGCGATACATTCCGACCTGTGGGGGGCACACCAAAGGACCACGCTGCGTCCGGCGCCACCCCGCATCGCTTGCAAAAACCTACTTAGCCTACGGGGAGAAAAGCCACATTGAGGTCGGCACTATCGCTCGGCCGTAGGGATTTGCCTCGCGCCATCGCTCTCGCGTCGGCGAGCCGAACCGAGAACGATGCGCGTCGCGGGCTGCCCTGCTCGCTCTGAGCTTAATTGCGGCCATGTACGCGGGCATCGCCCAGGTGTTGGTCCAACTCGTGCCGGGGGCGACCTTGGGCGTCTGGGTCGTGACATTGACGGTCCTTACCCAATTGGTGTTGCTCGGCCGGAGCTACCGATATCTGCAGTCCGCCTCCATCGTCATGGTGGTAGCGAGCTATGGCGCGAGCGGGCGCGGGGCTGAATACGCGTGATGCGCTGGGATGTGTTTCTGTCCATGCTGGTGTACACGTTCGGCACGGTCGCGTTTTTTCTGCTTGGCGGGTGGATGGTCTGGTCTTGAGCGCCATGCTGCCGGTCATGGCTTTTACCCCGCTGTACCTGCGTTATCGGCACGCCGCGATCATGGGCGAGCGCGGACGCATAGCGGCTGGCATAGGTGCGGTGTCGGCGGCGGCCGAGGAATTCGCCGCGGCGGCGCAGTCGGAGCTCGAAACTTGAGTTGAGCGAGTTTGCACCGTGCCTGCACGGCAATGATCGCAGTCCAGGCGCCGACAACAAACCACCGAGCCTCCCATAGACGCGCTTTCTCTGTTCGGCCACCGGCCGTTTGCCTGGTTTTGGCTCACGCGCGTGGTCACCACGGTCGCCGTGCAAATGCAGGTCGTAGCGGTCGGTTGGCAAATGTACGAGCTGACCGGCAGGGCGCTCGATCTCGGAATGGTGGGGCTGGCGCAGTTTCTTCCAACTCTGCTGTTGACTCTACCGGCCGGTCACGTCGCCGACCGCTATGACCGGCGGCGAGTGATCGTGGTCGCCATCTCAGTACGTACTCTGGCCGTCGCCGCACTCGCCTGGGCCAGCAGCGGCGGGTGGCTTACGCGTGAGATTGTGTTTGCCGTGGTGGCCGTGATCGGCTCGGCGCGCGCGTTCGAGATGCCCACCATGCACGCATTGTTGCCGCGTTTGGTGCCTGTACCCCTGCTCGCACGCGCCGTGGCATGGTCTGCCTCGGCCATACAGGCGGCGTTCATCGCGGGTCCGGCGGTCGGCGGGCTGTTGTACGGGCTCGGTCCCGCCGTCGTATATCTTGCCAGCGCCTTGCTGTGCCTCGCCGGCGCAGGCTTGATTGGGGCTATCCGTCAGCAACCGGCGGCGCTGCCGCGCGAACCGGTGACGTTGGATAGTCTGCTGGCGGGGATTCGATTCATTGGTGGCCGCCCGGTCGTGCTCGGTGCGATCTCGCTCGATCTTTTCGCCGTACTGCTGGGCGGTGCGACTGCGCTGCTGCCGATTTTTGCGCGCGACATTCTGGT
>CAZILI010000117.1:0-9893 GCA_964539965.1 uncultured Burkholderiales bacterium
GCCTATTGGTTCATGCGGCTTTCTGCGTCGGCCTGGCCGCAGGCGGGGTCGGTGGCGATGCCTACCCTGATGCCCGAGGTGATGACGATCTTGTTGATCGCTTCCAGTTTCACGTTCCACGGCGCGGAAGTAGCGCACGAGCGGGGCAGGCGGCAGGGCTTTGTTGCCTGGCTCATCCTCACCATGGTGCTCGGAGCCGCGTTCGTCACGATGTCGGCGTACGAGTGGAATCATCTGTTCGGTGAGGATTTCCGCTTCGGCACCAACGCTTTTAGCACCTCGTTCTTTTCGATCACCGGTTTTCACGCCGCGCACGTGGTGGTGGGGCTCGGCATCTTCCTGGCGATACTGCTGCCTGCGCTGCGTGCTCGAACCAATACGGCCTTCATCAAGGCCGGCGGCATGTATTGGCACTTTGTGGACATCGTGTGGCTGTTCGTCGTCTCTCAGCTCTATTTCTGGTAGGGCGATCGATGTACAGGAGAAGCCGCTTGCGAGGCGCATCGCTCGCTTTGCTCGGCGCATTGGCGCTCGCCGGCAATGCCGCAGCAGAATATGGCCGTACGCCCGAATCGCACGTAGATCTCTCTACTCTGGCGATCGACCAGGCGAAATACCTTGGTGCGCCGCTCGAGCGAGGCCTCGCATTGATCGACGCGAGCGGAGACCGGTTCACGCTAGGCGATATGCTGGGCAAGCCGTTGTTGCTGCTGCTGTCCTATTACAGTTGCGACGGCGTCTGCCCGACCATGAATCGCAAGCTCGCCGAGGCGATCGCGCAAGTGAAGCGTTTCAGGTCAGGGCAGGACTTTCGCGTGCTGACGGCGTCGTTTGATCGCAACGACAGGCCGGAGGCGATTCGGCACTTTGAAAGCATGGCCGGCATCGAGGATCCCGCAGGGCAAGGTTGGCGGCTGGCGCTGTTCGCCGACAGCGCGGACATCAAGCGCCTGACCGAAGCGGTCGGCTTTCGTTACTTCTGGTCGGCGCGCGACCGAGTGTTCATGCATCCGAACGTGCTGATCGTGCTCTCTCCGGAGGGAAGGGTGGCGCGCTATCTGCCCGCCGCAACTTTGACTGCGCGCGACATCGAGCTAGCGCTGATCGAAAGCGATTGGAATCGCATTGCGAACTCCACGCGGGTGTTGGATCTGGTAAGCGGCGTGTGCTTCAGCTACAGCTACAAGGACGGACGCTACGTCCTCAACGCCCCGCTATTCATCGCGGCCGGCTCGCTTACCCTCGGCCTCGGAGCGGTCGTGCTTTCGTTTTCCGTGTTCCGCAAGTTCAAGCATCGGGAGGTGCGCGGTGCATAGATACATACCTTGGATGCTGGCCGCTTGGCCGGCGGCCGCCGCAGAGATTAACGATCCGGCGCGCGGCTGGGATCACCTCTGGCGCGAGTATCTCATCGACGTGGGAATCATCTTTTTGGTGTTCGCGCTGCTCGGCCTGGTGTTCATGCTGCGCTACCGGCGCCGCCGCCCGGACGAGGAAGGCGATCCGCCGAACCTCTCGCGCGGGGCCAAGATCGCTTGGGTTGCCATCCCGGTATTCGTGTTCATGGCGGATGACTTTTTCCTGGCCGGTCGCAGCTGGCAGCTGTGGAACTGGTATCGCGAAGTGCCGGCGGATCGCCTGGAAGTGAAGCTCGAGTCCGCCATGTGGCGCTGGGATTTCACCTATCCGAACGGGGTGCAGTCCACCAATGACCTGCGCGTGCCCGCCGGTAAGCCCATCATGCTGCGCATGAGCAGCACAGACGTGGTGCACTCTTTCTATGTTCCTGATTTCCGCGTCAAAGAGGACAGCATGCCGGGGCGCGTCACCTATCTCTGGTTCTATCCGCGCGCGCCCGGGGAGCACCTCATCACTTGCGCCGAATACTGCGGAATGATGCATTCAAAGATGATGGGAAAGGTGATCGTGCTGCCGCCGGAGGAGTTTACCGCCTGGTATGGCGAGCAAGCGCGCAAGCTAGCGGAAACTAACACCCCCAAGAGTGGAGGCTAAGGAACATGGCTTGCTCGTTCAGGGAATGGATTTTCACGACCGATCACAAGCGCGTCGGGGTGCTCTATCTCATCGGTTCGCTCGCCGCTTTCACCGTTGCCGGCATCATGGCGATATTGATGCGAATCGAGCTGCAACACCCCGGGCCCGACATCACCGCCAATCCGAACGCCTACAACGTTTGGCTGTACTTCCACGGCGCGGCCATGATTCTCGGCTTTCAGATCCCCGCACTGACGGGGTATCTCGCCAACTATTGCGTACCGCTCATGATCGGCGCCCGTGACGTTGCCTTCCCGCGGCTGAACGCGCTCAGCGTTTGGCTTTTCTTCGCAGGAATCGTAATGGCGTTGTTGACCTTCGTCGTGCCGGATCCGCCGGATCTGATGTGGACCGGCTATCCGCCGTATTCGCTGAAGACCGGCGGCAATACCTCGCTGTATACGTTCACCGTTCTGCTGATCGGATTCTCTTCTATCCTGGGTGGAGTGAACTTTCTTACCACGGTGGTGTATTTGCGCGCGCCGGGAATGGGATGGAATCAGCTCAATATGTTCGTGTGGTCGATCGTCGCGGCCTTCATCATTCAGCTCATCTTCGTCCCGGTGCTCGGCGTAGCGGTCACCATGTTGAGTTTTGACAAGTATCTGGGCACGCACTTTTTCAATCCCGCTAACGGCGGTGATGTGCTGATCTACCAAAATCTGTTCTGGTTCTATTCGCATCCGGCCGTATACGTGATATTCCTGCCGTTTATCGGCGTCACCTTCGACATCCTCGCGACCTTCGCGCGCAATCGCGTGTTCAACTACAAAGCGGCGGTGTACGGCGGTATCGGCGGCGTTCTGTTGCTGTCCGGCGAGGTGTGGGCGCATCACCTGTACACCGCCGGCATCCCCGATTGGATGCGGCTCGGGCAAATGGTGTCCACTTTGCTCATATCCGTGCCGGTGGGGTTGCTGATGATCAGCCTGCTCGGCACGCTGTATCGTGGTTCGATCAGCTTCAGGACGCCGATGCTGTACGGGCTGGCGGTAAATTTCACCTTCCTGATCGGAGGCTTGACCGGGATCCCGCTCGCCATGGCCTCACTCGATCTCAATCTATCCGACACTTATTTCATTCCGGGGCATTTCCACTATGTAATGGCGGTGTCGGGAACGTTCGCCATCTTCGGCGCGATCTACTATTTGTTTCCCAAGATGACCGGTCGGATGTATAGCGAAGTGCTGGGCTGGGCGGGCTTCATCTTCACCTTTGCCGGCATCAATCTCGTGTTCTTTCCGATGATGATCGCGGGGCTATACGGCATGCCGCGGCGCTACTTCGACTACGAGCAGTTCCCACAGGTCGCCGGGCTGCAGATGTTCATGTCGATCGGTGCGGGGGTGATTTTCATCGGTGCGGTCATCATCCTGTGGAGCTGGATCGACGGGTTGCTGCGCGGCGCCAAAGCGCCCGCCAATCCTTGGGGATCCCGCTCGCTGGAGTGGACCACACCGTCGCCGCCGCCGCCGGGTAATTTCGAGCGCGTTCCGACGATTCCGGCCGACTGGCATCCCTACGCCTACGGCCGGCGCTGAGGGCTGACCTCAAGCTACTGAAGCGCGCAGGCCGCGCGCATAGATCGCGCGCACGCTGTCGATGGTGTCGACTTGGTCGGCGCGCTTGTCGGGCCGATAGCGCTTCACCCGAGCAAAGCGCAACGCGAGTCCGGCGGGATATTGCGGGCTTGCCTGCACGTCGTTGAAAGCGATTTCCACCACCAGCTCCGGCTTGACATAGACCGTATGGCGGTCACGCGAGATCTCCAGCGCTAATAGCTTTTCGGTCTGCCACGCGAGCATCGCGTCGGTCATGCCTTTGAAGGTCTTGCCCAACATGACGAAGCCGCCGCTCATCGGGTCGCGCGCGCCCAAGTGCAAATTGCTGAGCCAGCCGCTGCGACGCCCGCTACCCCATTCCACGGCGATGACGACGAGGTCCAAGGTGTCGGCTTGCTTCACCTTGAGCCACGCGCTGCCGCGGCTGCCGGCCTCGTACGGGGCGAGCAACGACTTCACCATCACGCCTTCGTGACCATGGGCGAGCGCGTCGGCGAAAAACGCCTGCGCGGCTGCCTCCTCGGCGGTGACGAGGCGCGGCACGATGAGGGGGGGCGGCAAGGCGTCGGCGAGCGCGCGAAATCGCTCCTCGGTGGGGCGATCGATCAACGTCTCGCCGGCTTGCAAGCAATCGAAGAACGACACACGGAGCGGCAATTCGGCGCGCAGCGCCGCGACGTCGAGCTTGCGGCCGAAGCGGCGCATCGTCACTTGAAACGGCTGCGGCGCTCCGTCCGGGCGCAGCGCGAGGGTCTCGCCGTCCAACACGAGCGGATCCACACCGAGATCGCGCACGGCCTCGACTACCTCGGGCACGGCGGCGGTCACATCGTTGAGATTACGCGTGTATACCCGCACCTCGCCGCCGGATCGATGCACTTGTACCCGGGCGCCATCCAGTTTCCATTCGAATGCGGCGCGGCCGAGTTGCGCGAGCGCGTCGGCGACGTCTTCCGCCGGTTGAGCGAGCATCGGCTGCACGGGTCGAAACAACTGCAGCGCGAACGGCGTGAGGCCGGCAGCGCCCTGTGTGAGCGCGGCCTTCGCAACCGCCGCGAGCTTGCCGGCGAACATCGCGGCGCGGCGCAACTGCGCCGGCACGAGACCGCTCGCTTTGGCGAGCGCTTCCAGCATCAGCCCTTCGAGCGCGCCTTGCCGCAACTCGCCGAGTAGCAGACGGATGAGAAAGCGTTGCTCGACATCGGTGGCGCGCGCGAATAGCGCGCCGAGCGTTTGCTTACGGCGTTCGCTCGATCCTGCCCCGCTCTGGCTCGCGACCTCCTCAAGCGCGCGATCGACTTCGAGCAGCGTAAGACTTGCGGCGGTTGCAGTTGAGCCGGGCGCACTGTCCTTGAGCGCGGCGTAGCCGACCCCCAGGCGGCCTTGTCGGACTTCGCCTGCCAAAAAACCGACACCGATCTCGATCTCTGTAGGCGCAAGTCGCCGCAAGCAAGCGGCGAGCGCGTCGACCTTGGCCAAGCGGCTGCTGGTCTCTGTCACACGTTGCGACGTGGTTACAATGTCTTGCAGGAGCATGGGCCGGTATCATTGTGGCATGAAGAAGCAGCCTGATCTGTTCGCCGAGGCCACGGCAGCCCAGGAAAACGCGCCGGCGATTGGACCCGCAGCGGTACCCCGCGCGCTATCCGAGCTGGCGTTGCGGTTGCCGACTTCGCTGCGCCTGGGCACCTCGTCTTGGTACTTCCCCGGCTGGCAGGGTATCGTGTTCGACCGCAAAGCGAGCGACGCCGTAGTGCGACGCGAAGGGCTGCGAGCCTACGCGCAGCACCCGCTGTTGCGCACAGTCGGTATCGATCGCACGTTTTATGCGCCTCTACCGGTTGCCGAATACGCGCGCTACGCCGCGCAGGTGGGCGAGGATTTTCGCTTTCTCGTCAAAGCGCCGAGCGTGTTGCTGACTCGAACGGCGGACTTTGGCCGAGTGCGTTCCAAAGACGGCAATCCGCATTTCTTGAATCCGCAGTCGGCGATCGACAAATTCATCGCGCCGGCGCGCGAAGGCCTCGGCGAGAAACTCGGCGTGCTGTTGTTTCAATTCTCTCCGCTCGGCAAGACAGTGACCGCAGCACCCGCCGCCTTCGTCGAGCAGCTGGGCGGATTCTTGGCGGCGCTGCCGCGCGGGCCGGTGTACGCGGTCGAACTGCGCGACGCGAGCCTGCTCACGGGCGAGTACGTGGCGGCGCTTAAAGCTGCAGGCGTGCGGCATTGCATCGGCGTGCATCCGCGCACGCCGGATCTCGCCGCGCAAGCCGCCATCGCAGAGCAAACGGGGCCCGGGCCCATGATCGCGCGCTGGAACCTGCACGCCGGGTTTCAATACGAAGAAGCGAAGGATCGATACGCGCCGTTCGATCGGCTAGTCGACCCCGATGTGAACACCCGTGCCGCGCTGGCACGTCTATGCGCGGACGCTCTGCGGCGCAATGACCCCGTGTCCGTGATCGTCAACAACAAGGCCGAGGGCTCGGCGCCGCTGTCGGTGTTCGAGCTGGCGGCCAGCGTCGGCGGTTCGCTCTGACGCGCGTGCGCCGCTGCCTGCTCGCTATCTGGCTCGTCGGCGTAGCGCCCGCTTGGGTGTGCGCCGCGCCGGTCAAGCCGGGCAAAGTCGCAGTCGAACTGATCGCAGAGCGCAGCGCGATTGTGCCCGGCCAGCGTTTTACCGTCGCGCTGCGGCTTCAGATGGACGAGCACTGGCACACCTACTGGAAGAACCCCGGCGACTCGGGATTGCCTACTAGTCTCATTTGGCGCTTGCCGACGGGATTCTCGGCGGGCGAGTTGCAGTGGCCTTATCCGCAGCGCATCAGCGCCGGCCGGCTCACCAACTACGGCTACGAAGGCGAGGCACTGCTGTTGGTAGATGTGGCGGCGCCCGAGGCCTTGAAGACCGGCGCATCTGTCACGCTCGCGGCGCTGGCGAAGTGGCTGGAGTGCAAAGACGTCTGTATTCCCCGCGAGGCTGCGCTCGAATTGGCGTTGCCGGTCGCGGTGAATGCCGCCACGTCCGCCTGGACGGCGCAATTCAAAGTGGCACGCGAGGCTCTGCCGCGCGCGCTGACGGGCTTTCGCGCCAGCGCGACGCGCGCCGGCAAGGGCTTGGAGCTCGCCCTCGCGCCGACACGGCCCGTCGCGCCATTCGGCAGCTTCTATTTCTTCTCCGAGCGGGAAGGCATGGTGGAGCCTTCTCGTCCGCAGTTGCTGAAGAAGGTCGGCGAGCGCTATGTGCTGAGCTTGCCGATCGCCGTCGCTCCCACGGGTGATTTTTCTGTGCTGGAGGGCGTCTTGGTGGCAGACCAGGCTTGGCCGGGTATGGACGCTCGCGCGGTCAAGATTCGGCTGCCGATGCAATAGCAGTATTTCCAATCCAAAGGAGGCGTGCGATGCTGAAGAGAGCGCGTGTGTTTGCGGCTGCGGCTTTGCTGAGCGCTGCGGCGGGGTATGCGGCGGTGAGCGTGGGCGAGCCGGCGCCCGATTTCACCGCCAAGGATTCCAACGGCAAAGTGCACAAGCTGTCCGACTTCAAGGGCAAGTTCGTCGTGCTCGAGTGGTACAACCCGGGCTGTCCGTTCGTGCAGAAGCATTACCGCTCACAGAACATGCAGTCCTTGCAGAAAGCCTGGACGGCGAAGGACGTCGTTTGGCTCGCCGTCAATTCGACCAACGCCAATCACCAGGACTACCAAGAGCCCGAGATCGCCAACGCTTATCTGAAGAAAGTCGGCGCGGCTCCGACCGCACTTATTTTTGACAGCGACGGCAAGGTGGGCGGCTTGTACGAGGCGCGCAATACCCCGCACATGTTCATCGTCGACCCACAAGGCAAACTCATCTACGCCGGCGCTATCGACGACAATCGCTCGACCGATCTGGAAGACGTGAAGTCGGCGAAAAACTTCGTCGCCGCGGCCCTTGCCGAGGCGACCGCAGGCAAGCCCGTGAGCATTGCGGCCACGCCGCCGTACGGCTGCTCGGTAAAGTACTAGTTCTGCGTTTTCTCGGCGAACGGGGCCGAGCTACTTCATCTTGCATTGCCCGGCGTAGCTGTCCGGCTTCATCTTGAAGATGGTGGCCACTAGCTTGTTGGTGATGCCGGCGTCGGTCTTTACGACTTGGCGCAGGTAGTAGTTTTGGATCGGGTAGTTGTTGTTGCTGAACTTGACTTCACCGCGCACGGTACCGAAGTTGCCGGACTTGAGCGCGTTGCCGAACGCGGCCTTGTCTTCGATCTTGCCCCCGGTTGCTTTCAGCGCCGCGTCGATCATCTGACCGGCGTCGTAGCCTTGCGCCGCGAACAAGGTGGGCGTGCGGCCGTACTCCTTGCGGAAGTCGGCGACGAATCGCTTGTTGGCGGGGTTGTCGAGATCGTGCGCCCAATGGCTCGAGTTGAAGATGCCGACCATGGACTCGCCCACCGCCTTGATGATGTCCTCGTCGGCGTTGAAGGCGGTGGTGTAGATGGGAATGCTCTTGCCGAGTCCCGCTTGGTTGTATTGCTTGAAGAAGTTGATGCCCATGGCACCGGGTAGGAACACGTACAGCGCATCGGGCTTGGCATTGCGCACGGCGGCAATCTCGACCGAGTAGTCGAGTTGACCGAGCTTCACGTACACCTCGTCGGCCAGCTTTCCTTTGAACTCGCGCTTGAAGCCTGCGACATGCTCCTTGCCGCCGGGATAATTGGGCGCGATGATGTAGACGTTGTTGAAGTTTTTGTCGTGCAAATGCTTGCCCATCGCGCTAGGCACTTCTTCGTTCTGCCAAGAGGCCACGTAGAAGAACGGATTGCACTTTTCGCCCGCGTACTCGGTGGGGCCAGTGTTAGCGGAGAGGTAGAACGTCTCGTTCTGAATGACGGCGGGTGCGATTGCGTACATGACGTTCGAGTACACGACACCGGTCATGATGTCGACCTTGTCACGCTTAAGTAGACGCTCGGTGGCTTGCTTGCCGACCTCCGGATTTTGTTGATCGTCGACGACGAGCACTTCGGTGGGCAGGCCGCCGAACCTTCCGTCGGCATGCTTGAGCGCGAGATTGAAGCCGTCGCGGATCTCAATGCCGAGGGTCGCGCCGTTGCCCGACAGGGTGCTCAAGAATCCGATCTTGATCTTGTCGGCAGCGTGCGCGCCGCCGAAGCAAACTGCGCCGCAGGCAAGCAGGGCAGCGGCCAGGGAACGTTGCATCAGATTTCTCCGCGGGTTGGTTTCGTGAGTGGGCGTATTGTACTGCGATTTCGTCATCGGTCGCTCTTATACTACCGTCAGTACTAGCCTTGAAGGCTATATCACAAGCGGGTTTTGTGGTCATACCCCCAATATGGCCAGCTAGACGCCGAGGTAGCGCTCCCACAGATCGCGATCGGCGGCAAGCTCGGGCGAGCCGCCGCGCCAGACGACGCGTCCGCGCTCGAGGATGGTGTGCCGGTCTGCGAATTCGGTCAGCGCGGCCACGTATTTGTCCACCACCAGCAGCGCCAGGCCGGAGGCTTTGAGCGCCTTCAAGCACTGCCAAATTTCGGCGCGCACCAGCGGCGCCAGGCCTTCGGTGGCCTCGTCGAGAATCAGTAAGTGCGGATTGGTCATGAGCGCTCGGCCGATGGCCAGCATTTGCTGCTCACCGCCGGAGAGTTGATTGCCCATGTTGTCGGCGCGCTCACGCAGTCTGGGAAACACGCCATACACTCGATCGAGCTGCCAAGGCGTATTGGCTTGACTGCGATTGGCGGAAAAAGCCAATAGATTCTCTCGTACCGTCAGGTTAGGAAAGATCTGGCGGCCCTCGGGCACCAGCGCGACACCGAGCCGCGCGATGCGCTCGGTGGCGTATGCCTCGATGCGCTCGCCGCGAAACGTGATCGTGCCCCCGTGCGCGCGCACCAGCCCTAAGATCGCGCGTATCGCCGTCGTCTTGCCCATGCCGTTGCGGCCGAGCAAGGTGGCGGCCTCACCCGGCGCGATGTGGAAATCGACACCGAACAGCACTTGGCTCGCGCCGTAGCTCGCCTGCAAATCGACGACGGCCAGCAAGCTCATGCGATCTCTTCGCCCAGGTAGGCGGCGCGCACCTCGGGATGGGCGCGGATCGCCTGTGGCGTACCGCTGGCGATGATCTGGCCCGCCACCAACACCGAGACGCGGTCGGCCAGGCGGAACACGGTGTCCATGTCGTGCTCGATGAGCAGCAGCGTCAAGCGCGGCTTGAGGCGTTCGAGCAAGGCGAGCATCGCGTGCGACTCTTCTTGGCCCATGCCGGCCA
>CAZILI010000118.1:0-9884 GCA_964539965.1 uncultured Burkholderiales bacterium
TCGACGCGCTCGGCGGGAATTGGACAATGAAACTCCGGCGGCAGCACGCGACCGGTCTTTGCGTCTTCCAAGCGGTCGATCAAATGGCGGGCGATGCGAAACGAAGACGGCACCACTCCACTGGCGTCGCCGGAATGCACGCCCTCGCGCAGCACTTCGACCTCGAGGGTGCCCGCGGCGAGTCCGCGCAGCGACGTCGTCACCCACAGCTGCTCGTAGTTGCCACACCCCGAATCGAGGCCGATCACCAGATCGACCTTGCCGATGCGCGCGGCGAGCGCATCGAGATACGCCGGTAAGTCATAGCTGCCGCTTTCCTCGCAGCACTCGATCAGCCCGACGCAGCGCGCGTGCGTGACACCCTGAGCGCGCAGTGCCGCGAGTGCGGTGAGCGATGCGAACACCGCATAGCCGTCGTCGGCCCCGCCGCGCCCGTACAGCTTGCCGTCTTCCAGCGCCGGCAGCCACGGCCCCAGGCCGTGGCGCCAGCCGACCATCTCGGGCTGTTTGTCCAAGTGCCCGTACAGCAGCAGCGTGCGCGCCGCATCACCCGGTATCTCGAAGTACAGCAGCGGCGTGCGCTGCGGCAGACGCACTACCTCGAGACGCAAGCCCGCGATCGGCTGCGCCCGGCACCACGCTTCGGCGAGCCGGACCGCGGCGTCGATATGACCTTTCGCTTGCCAGTCGGGCTCGAAGTGCGGTGACTTGCAGGGGATGGCGATGTACTCGCGCAGGCGCGGGACGATATCGTCGTCCCATTTGCGCGACACGAAGCTTGCGAGGGCGTCGGGTTGCATGCGATGTTCTCGCCACGCAGTGTAGCACGCTCGCTCGCGCGGCTTCCGCCGCTCAGGTTCGAACGGCGAGTTGTCCGCCTAGCCACGACACGACGCTCGCCGCGATCTCCTGCCAGATATCCGCCTCGCTTCGCCCGGCCCGCTTGGGCACCCTGAACGAGTGATCGCCTGCCTCGATCACGTGCAGCGTGATCGCCTCGCGCCCGGCGAGCGCGGCCTCGAGTTTGCCGAGGTCGCACAGCTTGTCGCGCGAGCCCTGCACGAACAGCATCGGACTCGCGATGCCGGCAAGATGCTTGGCACGCAATGTGTCGACACGACCGGCCGCGTGCAATGGATAGCCCAAGAAAATGAGGCCGCTGACCGGTTCGCCCTCGGCGGCGACGTGCGAGGCAATGCGCCCGCCCATGCTCTTGCCGCCGATGAACAGCGCGCCGGGATTCGCCTGCTCACGCACGTCGGCGATCACCGCGCGCCATGCTCGCGCCAAGCGCTGCGGCGGGTCGGGCGCTTTGTGGCCCAGCTCCATATACGGAAAATTGAACTTGACGCTGAGTATGTCACTGCGCGCCAGCGCCTCGTGCACGAAACTCAAGAATGGATGATGCATGTCGGCGCCGGCGCCGTGCGCGAGAATCACGGCGGGCTCGCGCGAAGCGCGGTAGCCCTGCGGGAACGACCACACGCACGAAACTTCGACGCCCGGTTAGACTTCGAGCCGACGCACGCTCCTCATGCGGCTGGTGCGGCCGGATAGCCGCCACGCGGCGAGTTCCCGCCGCGCGGCGATGCGATCACCTTAGCGATAGTGCGGCATGATCTTTTCGGCGAAGAACTCGAATTGGCGCTGGGTTTCGTCCCAGGACATGAAGCCCTGATCGAAAAACCAGCCGAACCATTCGAGCTCGCCGTTGGCGCCGTGTATCTTGTGCAGGTCGTCGATCTGCGCGCGCACTTGATCGGGTGTGCCCGTCAGCGCGTACTTGACGTTACGCATACGCTCCGGCGTCCATTCCGACTTCGGCAACGGCGTGTACGGATCGAGCGGATACTTCTTCGCGTCCTCGGGCGTGCGGAACGCTTCCCAAAAGCCGAAGCCGCCGAAGTAGATCTGAAACCCTGCGTAGTTGGTCTCGGTGAATAGCTTGACCGCCTCGTCCTCAGTGCGCCCGAAGTGAACGGCGCGAAACGCGCCCACGCTCTGACCGAGCTTGAGGTCGCGCCCGGCCTCCTTCGCCTGCGCTTGGTAGACCTCGCACAGCCGGCGAAACTCCGGCGGGTAAGAGACCAAGATCCACGGCACGATGCCCGACTTCGACGTATAGCGGATGGTCGACTCGCTCACCGAGAACGGCTGGAACAGCGGCGGATGCGGTTGCTGGTACGGCTTCGGAATTACGCAGATCTTGCGTACCACGCCCTTGTCGTCCAGTTCACCAGGCGCTCCGAACTGACGTGTCCATTCCGCGGCCGGCCAGCGCGTAATGCCCTCTGCGTACGGATAGGGGATCTTGTAGTACTTGCCGTCGAAGCTGATAGCGTCTTCTGTCCAGGCCTTACGGATGATCTGGACCATTTCCTCGTACACGCTGCGATTGTGATTGTCGATCGAGGAGCCATCCATGGGCGCGCCGGTGGCGTGATACTGCTGTCCCATGACGTTGACCCAGCGATCCTGGTAGCCGCGCGCGAAGCCCGCGAATATCCGGCCCTTGGTGAGATGGTCAAGGATGGCCAACTCTTCGGCCGCACGCAGTGGATCCCACGCCGGCAACACCAGGCCCAGCGGCGAGAACTTGATGCGCTTGGTGCGAGCAGCGAGATCGGCGTACAGCAGCAGCGGGGCCACCGAGGCCTCATAGCCCTCGGAATGGAAGTGATGTTCGGTCGTCGACATGCAATCGAAACCGGCATCGTCGGCGAGCACGGCGATTTTTCGCAGCTGGTCGATCATCTCCTGGTAGCGCTCGTTGTTGCGTCCGATCGGGCGCAGCCGCTCGCGGTCGGCGAGGCTTCCTGGAACGGTCGGCAGCACGAACAGCATGAATTTCATGATGGACTCCTCCTTGTCGTCTGGCGCGAGCCGGGCGGCTCGCTTTTGCGTTGCCTGGCTTTGGAATCCCGCTCTGCAAGCACGACAAACCGGCTCTAACGATCGGCTAGGCAGCTGCGCGTTGCTGTTTTGCTTGGTCAGGTTCGCGCAAGTCACGCGCCCTGTCGCGCAGCGCCCTATTCTCGGGAACGGACGACTGCCTAGTTTTGACTCCGTGCCGACGGGCCTGCGGCCGGGAAACCGCAGGCCTCATGATGATACATCGCATCTCGCCGAGAAAGTGGGAACGGGCTCGGCCCCCGGCCGGACGCTCTATCCGCGTCAGCGGGGCGCGGGCGCGCGCGCGAGGTGGCGAAACATGTTGGCGCGAGCCGCATCATCCGTCTCGGTCTTGAAGGTGTGCAAATTGCGAAGACGCTCCACGCGCGGTACGGCCGGCCGCGCAGCGATCTCGTCCAGCAAGCGCTTGACGTGGGTAAGCCGAGCCCACACCTCTTGGTCACCCATCACGTGAGGCACGATGCGCGCCCAACCCCACACCGCCATGTCGACGATGCTGTACGCCGATCCCAGCATGTAGCGCCGCTGCGCCAGCCGATCGTCGACGATCTTCCAGTGCCGCTCGGCCTCGAAGTCGTAGCGATTCAACGCGTAGTCTTGCGGCGGCGCGTAATGCCGGAAGTGCACCGCCTGACCCGAGTAGGGGCCGATACCGCTGGCAACAAACATGAGCCACGACAGCATCTCGCCTCGAGCCGCCGCACTCTTGCCCTCGGGCAAGAAGCGCCCGGTCTTCTCCGCCAGGTAGAGCAGGATCGCATTGCTGTCGAATACGATCGCGCCGTCGTCGACGATGGCCGGCACCTTAGCGTTCGGATTCAGGGCGAGGAACTCGGGCTTGAACTGGTCGCCTTTGCGCACGTCTACCGGGATGGGCTGGTAAGGCAATGCCAACTCCTCCAGCAGAAGAGCGACCTTCATGGGATTGGGCGAGTTGTTGAAGTAGAACTGAAGCATTCGGGAATCCTTCCGGCTCACGCCGCGTATTTGGCACAGGTTTGCTCATCGAACTCAAGACCCAATCCAGGTCGAGGCGGCACTTCGATCTTTCCGTCGACCACCTTGGGCGTTTCTTTGAACAGTCGATCCGCCCAGGGCATATACTCGACGGTGAGGCCGTTCGGCACGCCGGCGACCAGGTGGACAGATATCTCGGGGTAGAGATGGCTCACCACCGGCAAATTGAACGCCTCGGCCATCGCAGCGATCTTGAGCCAGCCGGTGATCCCGCCGGTACGCATGACATCGAGCATAGCGATATCTACCGAGCGCGCCTCGAACAAATGACGGAAGGGCACGATACCGAATACGTATTCGCCTGCCGCGGTAGGGGTGTCGAGCGCCGCGGTGACGGCGGCGTGCCCGGCAAAGTCGTCGCAAGCCACCACGTCCTCGAGCCAAAACAAGCCGTACTCCTCGATGCGCTTGCCGATGGAAATCGCCTGGCGTACGTCCCAGCGCTGGTTGATGTCGCACATGAGATCGACCTCCGGCCCGATGGCTTCACGCACCCGGCGGATGCGATCGACCTCCTTGGCGGGGCTCGTCTCGCCGGGCAGCGCAAGCTGTGTCTTCATCTGCCGCCAGCCGCGCTCGCGCAAAGTCGCGGCAGACTTTAGCAACTGATCGAGAGAGGCATCTCGAGTGAGCGCGCCGGACGCGTAGGCCGGCACCTTGGTGCGCGCGCCGCCGGCAAGCGTGGCCACGGGTACGCCGAGCACTTTACCCTTGATGTCCCACAGGGCGATGTCGATAGCAGAGACGGCGAGAGTCACCATGCCGCTGGGTCCGGCGAGGGTCGATCCCAACACCTTCGCGATCACTGCCTCGATCGGCAGCGGATCGGAGCCCACGGTCAATGCCGCGAGTGTTTCTAGCGTGGTCTTTAGGCTCGGAGATAGGTTGCCGCCAAAGAAGGTGTAGCCGATCCCTTCGATGCCTTGGTCGGTCGTAAGCGCCAAGATCACGAAGTCGTGCGTCGGGCCGAGCAGCGGCGGGCCGCCGGCGAGCGGCTCCACGGCCGGCAGGCGAATGAGGCGAGTGCGAGCGGAGGTGATTTTCATGATAGATATCCCTTGATGGAAACGGTGCAACGGCCGATTGTAGCGAGTCCGCCCGCGCTTTTCGCACGCGCCGATCTGATCTCGCGGCGAAAAGTTCAGTGGTGGCGCGCCGTGCCAGCGAGGTGCGAACTCGACTCCAGTGGCTCGGACTCGGCGATCCCGGTGCCGATGTCGTGCATGCGCAACGCCAAATCCGCCAACATGCGATCTTCGTGGCGATCCAAGTCGAGCCCGGTCAACTCTTCGAACTGGTCAAGCCGGTAGCGCACCGTCTTTTCATGCACATGCAGCTTGCGGCCCGCCGTTTGTTGCGAGCAGTTCGCCTCGAAGTAGGCTCGCAAAGTCTTGCCCAACACGCCGTGATGGCTAAGATCGTGATCGATCACGGGTCCGATGACGCCGCGAACAAACTTGGCGACATCGGCGTCCTCGCGCAGGGTCAGCAACAAACCCACCACGCCCAGTTCTTCATGGATCGCGATGCTGGTCGCACCCAGCTTACTCGCAGCCAAGACCGAGACCGTCGCCTCGCGGTGCGCCGCGCGGTAGTCTAACGGGCTCGCCGCCGGCGCACTCACGCCCCACACCGCGTGCAGGCCGGGGATTTCGCGCTTCATCTGCTCGCTCATGGGGCGCAGCAAGTCACGGATCTTCCCGGCCGGAGTGTTGGTGACTATCGCCACCAGCAGGTTGCCGCGCGAAGCGAGAAATTTGAGTCCTTGCGCTGCGCCGAGCGCCCGTTCGCAGATCTCGTGCACGCCGCGACGATTGCGCTCGAGCAGACCTGTATCCCAGCCTTCCGCTCGTCCGATTTCATCCAGACCGTGCATCGCGCAGTGCACGACGCGATGCGGCCCGGTCAAATCGACATGCAGCTCGCGCGCCCGACTCGCGGCAGCGCGCCGCACTTTCGGCGGCCCCTCCAACAGGTCCCACAAGATCTGTTCGCGCGCTTCGGCGCGCGCCTGGCTCGCTGCGCGCTGCTCGAGTTCGCTCAGCGCGCAGCCCAGAGCGGCCTGTGTGATGAAGAATTCGGTGGCGTCGTCCGGCTTGTCACGACGCACGGCGCACACCCAACCGGCGCGGTGCGAGCCGGTGACAACCGGGCGCAACAGTATCCACTTGCCCATTGCCCCGATAGTGATGGTCGAGTTGTCGGCGCTAGGCGCCTTCGCGACCGCGGCGGCGATGACCGGCAACAGCGCGGCGATGTCGCCGTCTTGGGGATAGCTGGCCACGACCTGCAACTCGGCCGAGAGCACGGCCACCTCGGCCTGACCGTGACGCGCCGCGATGCGCGCGATGCCCGGCAGGCCCTCCCCGTCGAGCAGGCTTTGTATCAAGGCGTGTTGCAGGGTGGCGGACTGGCGGATGACCTCGTTTTGTTTCTGTAGGTGCTGGTTGGCGGCCGCCACCTCCCGCACCGCGGCTTGTTGCGCTTCGTACAAGCGAGCGTTCTCGATGGCGATGGCGGTGAGATTGGCGAGCGCCACGATGCGCCTAGTGTCGCGCTCGTTGAACACCGACTTGCGTCGGCGCCACACTTCGAGCACGCCGATCACTTCGTTGCGCGCGCGCAGCGGCGCACCGAGCGCCGAGCGCGCGTGCTCCAGGCGCGCGAGCGGAAAAAAGTCTTGGCTGATGGCGTCACTCGCCAAGTATTCGTCCACCTTGCATGGCTCGCCGGTGGCGAACACTCGACCGGCGAGACCCTGGCCGCGGCGCATGCGCAGCCGCGCCGTCTCTAAGGTAAGGTTGCCCACGCAGCCGCGCATGACGATTTCTTCGTTCTCGCGCAGCAACACGCCCGAAATGTCGGCGTTCAACAGCCGGAGGCTTTCGTGCGTGACGGAAAACAACACGTCGTCCAGTTCGCGCGCCGACAGCATGCGGCGCGCCACGTTTTGCAGACCCGTCAATTCATCGAGCGCATCCTGGGTCGCGCGATGGTGCGCGGTGGCGGCGAGCGCCAGTTCGAGGCCTGCCGCGAGCGCGCGCAGCAAACCGACGCGCTCGGTCGCCCGATTCGCGCCGGTAAGAATCAAACCCAACGAACCCAGGGTGACGGGAAAGAACACGCCGTGCGCTTCGAGCGCTAGCGCTTGGTGCGCAGGAGGGCTCGCCGCCGGTATCTTGCCCATCAGCGACAAGGCAGACGGCTCGGCGCGTGCCGCCGGATGCGGCTGCCAACCGTTCGCCTCACGCCGCACCACGACAGCGTGCTTGGCGGCCGCGAGTGTGGCAAAGCAAGCGCCGGCCGCCTCGATTACGCGGGCCTCGCTTTCCGCCGCCGCCTCGCTGAGGGTGCGCAACGCTTCTTCTAGCGCAGCGGGCTCCGGTTGGGCAAACCCGCCGGCGGGCGCCGGCGAGCGGCCCGACAAAGAGATGACCTGGCCCTTGTCGCGCGCTGCTTTCATGGCCGTCCCTTCAGGCGAACGAGATGACGGCCTTCAATATACCCTGTTCGGCTAGGCGGCGATAAGCGAGCGGTGCCTCCTCGATGGGCACTCGCTCCCCGACCACGACGCCGGGATCGAGCACCCCGGCCTCGATGAGCGCGAGCAGGCGTTGACGATGGCGGATCGCGTCTCCTATGGCGAAACCTACGGTAAGCTCAGCGGCAAACGCGCGCGCCAGGGGAAACGACCAAGTCGCCGCGCTGTGCGCGCCCACCGACACCACCACGCCGCGGCGGCGCACGAGCGACAGGGCGGCGTCCATGGGCCCTCCTCCGCCGACCGCCTCGATGACCACGTCGGCACCACGACCGCGGCTCAACTCCGAGATGAGAGGGAGAGCCGCCTCGGGCGTGGCCGCAAGCGCTCCCTGGCGCTCGGCGAACTCGCGGCGCTGTGCGCGCGGTTCGACCACCACCACCGCCCCCGCTCCGACCACTTGCGCGCACAGGCTGACAAGCTGTCCGACACAGCCTGCGCCGACGATCGCGACGGTGTCGCCTCCCTTCACGCCTGCGCGCACCACCGCCTCCCAAGCGGTCGCCAAGTTGTCACCGATGAGAAGCGCCGCCTCGTCGCCACAGCGCGGCGGCAGCGCGGCCAGGGTGACGTCGGCGTAGGGCACGCGCACGAACTCGGCTTGGGCACCCGGCAGGGGTTCGCCGAAGCTCGCGCCGCTGCCGAAGAACTGCCGCCGCTCACATTGCCAATGCTCGGCTCGATCGCACCACCAGCACGCCCCGCACGAGCTGAAATCGGCACCGAAGACTGCCTCGCCGACGCGAACCCGCCGCACGAGCGAGCCGACCTCCAACACCTCGCCGACGAACTCATGGCCCAACACGGTGCCAGGTTCCATACCCGGAAAATTGCCGTGAACGAGATGGATATCGGTACCGCAAATACCGCTCATCCGCACTCTGATCAATGCGTCGGTCGGCGCGAGCAAGATGGGGTCGGGTACGCGCTCAACCCGGACATCGTCGCGGCCGTGGTACACCACTGCCCGCATGGCTTAGGGGACCTCTAGCTAAGCGCGGCGATGCGCTCGTCGATGCGGCTCGCGGCCGAGCGAAGCGCGGCGAGCTCTTCCGGTCTGAGCGGCAGGTTGATAATTTCGGTTACCCCGGATCGGCCGAGCTTCGCGGGGAGGCCGATGCGCACACCGCGCAGCCCGTATTGGCCGGCGGGCTCGACACAGGCGGGCATCACAGCGCCGACGTCCTGCTGCATCGCCAGCACCATGGCCGCGGTCGAAGCGGCCGGCGCGAAGTACGCGCTACCGGTTTGTAGAAGCTTCACGACTTCGGCGCCGGAGTCGCGCGCGCGCTCCACGACGGCCTGCAGCACGCTCGGCTGCACCACCTCCTCCAGCACCCTTCCATCCGCGCGCGCCTGACTCAACGGAATCACCATTTCGGGTCCGTGACTGCCGAGTGCCACTGCCTCGACTCGCTCGGGCTGCGTTACACCGGTGAGCGCCAGCAGGGAGCAAAAGCGAGCGCTGTCCAATACGCCTGCCATGCCGATCACTCGCTGCGGGCGGAACTTGGAGGCTCGGCACGCGAGATAAGTCATTTCCTCCAACGGATTGGTCACCACCACAATCACCGCGTGCGCAGCGTAGCGGGCGATCTGCTCGGCTAGCGGCGCCACGATCGCCGCGTTAACCTGCGTCAAATCGGTGCGGCTCATTCCCGGCTGGCGCGGCTTGCCCGCGGTCACGACGACGTAGGATGCGCCGGCGACGGCCTGCAGATCGACGTCTCCACTAAGGCGTGTCGTGAAACCCTTCAGCGCGGCGCTGTGCCACAAGTCGAGCGCGATGCCGGCAGCGCGGCCGGGAACGACGTCCACCAGGACCACCTCAGAGAAGACGTCGGCTTCGGCGAGAAACAAAGCGGTCGTTGCACCGACGTGACCGGCACCGACCACTGCCACCTTGGGCCGCAGGTCCGGTCGATCGGCGCCAGGCTGCGCCAATGACGAACGCGCCGCGAAAGCCTGATGCTTTGAGGCGACCGGCGCGCCGCGCCGATACAACGCGCTGGACCCGCCATCCGACGGATCGCTCGGCTGCTGCGCATCCAGAACGTCCGGGCGCATTCGTGGCGGCTCGGCTGGCGCAGGTGCGCGCACCGCCCTTTCGTCTGACTCCAGACTGACGCCTAACTCCTTGGCGCGATCGCGCGCCAGCGGGGTGACGACATCGCCGGGGCGCAGCCGCAGCACCTTGCCTCGAGCCGCTTCGACTTGGGCAACGCCGACTACGGCCACGCTCGGCCTGCCAATTGATCGAGCGCGTCGATGGCGGCATTGCGCGCAGTGGCCACTTCGCTTTCCGTGCCGGAGATGAACAGGCGCCCGTATCGACCGACGGCGCGCGTTTCGACCAGCGTGATGGTGGCGGCCTTCTCCGCCTCGTTGGCGGCGAGTGAGACGTAGGCGGCCG
>CAZILI010000119.1:0-9850 GCA_964539965.1 uncultured Burkholderiales bacterium
CAGCTGAACGATTTGGTCGAAGTGAGCGGCTCTCCCAACGGGCGCGGCGACATCGTCGCGAGCTTCCTCGAGCGCAAGAACGAAACTTTCACCAACGGCGCCACCAACATCGACCTCAAGGGCAACGTGACGGCGTTGGATGTCGCCGCAACGACCTTCAAGATCGGCCGGCTCGTCGTTGACTACGACGCCAACGGCGGCACGGCGTTCAAGAATCTATCTGCGGGCGATCTGACCCTTGACCCGTTCGTATCGGTGCAGGGCACGACCTACGACTCGCAGGGACGCCTGCTCGCGCAGACGATCGAGCGCATCGAGCGGCCGCTTTCACCGGGCGTGGGGCATCTGCTGGAAATGCAAGGCCTGGTCGCCGATTGCGCGTCGCCGTGCGATCGCTTCAGCGTTGCGGGGCAGCGCGTGTCGATCTCGCCGCAGGCGGTGTTCAGCAACGGCAGCGCGGCCGACATACTCAACGATCGCAAGCTCCAAGTCGAAGGCACGATCGACGCTTCGGGCGTGCTGGCCGTCACGCAAGTCGTCTTCATCAAGGGCAGCGTCGAAATCGAAGGCTACGCCGACGCGGCCGCCGATCCAGCGCAGACCTTCCCCATCCTCGGCATCTCGGTCAAGGTGAACTCGGTCACCGAATTCGAGCCGGGAGTTGATCTCACCACCATCACGAGCACGGCGCTGCGCATACGCGGCTATCGCATCGGCGATGCGGCGATCATCGCCAAGCGCATCGAGCGCTCGAACCGCGGCGCCGGCGACCTCCGGCTCAGAGGGCCGTTGCAGTCGAGCGACAAGGCGAGCGGCACGCTGACTATCCTGCGCGTGCCGATTCACACCGACCGGCAGACGCGGTTCAGCGACGCCACCGTGTCACCGGCCGTCGACATCGGCTTCGATCGCTTCTTCGATACCACACCCACCGGCAGCATCGTCAAGGCGCGAGGCAGCGAGTCGCCCGACAATCAGATCGACGCGCGCGGCAGCGCGGGAGAAGTCGAGATAGAATCGAAGCCCTGAACGCGGGCGTCTGCGGCGCTCGCCCGCCAATAACAAGATAGAGGAAACGATGACGGTACGAGCGGCGGCGGCAATCCTCGTGGCGTTCGGTTCAATGTTGGGCGGCTGCGGCGGAGGCGGCGCGTCATCTTCAGGCTCGGGCGCGGGCGGCACGCTCACCGCCTCGGGCGCGATCACCTCGTTCGGCAGCGTGGTGGTGAACGGCGTTCACTACGACACCGACACGACCACGCGCTTCGTGATCGAAGGCCAAACCCAGTTCGGCCAGCCGCAGACTTTTCTCAAGCGCGGGCAAGTGGTCACCATCGTCGGGGATCCGCGAGCCACCGGCAATCCACGGGCGAGCGAAGTTCGCTTCAAGCGGAATCTAAAAGGTCCGCTTGCAAAGAGCGGAAACACCCTCAGCGTGCTCGGCAAGAGCGTATTCCTGGACAGCTCGACCGTGGTGGCGGCGCAAGGCGTGGAGGTCACCGGCCCGGGCGGCGCCAGTCTGTTAGTAGACGGCAACGTCGTCGAGGTGAGCGGCTTTCCCGACGAAGACGGCAACCTCATCGGCGCGCGCATCGAGGTCGACCCGAACGCGGGCGCAAGCGACGAAGTTGACATCAAGGCGCAGATCGGCTCTTCGGGATTGAGCCTCAAGATCGGCGATTTGATCAACTTGACCCTAATCGCCGGTCCGCCGTCGGACGACGCCGTATGCTTCGAGCTAACAGCCGAACCGGTTCCCGGCCTTCCCAATACCCTGGTGCTCACGCGCGTGCGCGTCGACAACGATTGCGGCTTGGCCGGATCGAGCTTCGCCCAAGCCGAAGTGCAAGGTGTGGTAAACCGCGTTGCCTCGTCCTCGAGCTTCAAGGTGGGCCGTCAGCCGGTGACCACCGATGCGAATACGAGGTACGTAAACGGCACCGCCGGGCAAATCGCCGCCGGCACCAAAGTCGAGGTCGAAGGCTCGATCAGCGGCGGCGTGCTACGTGCGACGAAGGTGATACTCCAATAGGTAGCGCGCTGTAGTCCTCGTCTGTACTAGCTAAAGATAGATATACCCCCCTAATCCTTCGAATCGAGACAGGCGTAGCTCGCCGGCAGACGCAACGCGGACGCGCTCGCTTCATGCTTCGGCCCGGCACCCTCGCCGTGCGAGGCGACGCGCTCGGGGCGCATCGGTGTCGCGGCGTTTGCGCGCAAGCCGCCGCGGCCGATCCAACTGAGCGAGCTTCCCGCGCTAAGTCGGCACAGATCCTTGCGGACCGCCGCCGGGTCGATCAACTCCGTCGACAACCGACTCAACGCGCCGGCCACGTCGAGCGCGGGCGCGGTCACTTCGACGGTGCCCGACAAGCCTTGCGGCGCGGCCGCCTGAATCGCATTCAAGCCGAATACGCCGCGCTCGAAGTCCAGCGCCGCATCGCCGCCGCGCGAGAGCGCGCTGCCGCTGGAGACCAGCACGCCCGAGTCGACCCGCACGTTGCCGCCGAACGCGAGCGGTACAGCGGTGTTCGCTTGGATGAATCCCGTGTCGAGCGCGACCGCCGCCGCTTCGACTTCGATGTCGCCGCCGTTGCCGTTGCTGCCGCCCAGCACCGAGGTCGCCACCTGCGAGTTCCTCAGCAGCGCGACCCCGCCGCCGTGAATGCGTATGCCTCCGCCGTTGCCGTCGACCGCGGTGGTGGTGATCGCCGCATCGCGCAGGGTCAGACGATCGCCGAACGCGATGTCGACATGGCTCGCCGCGACGTTGCCGGTCGCCGCCGCGCTGATCTCGCCGCCGCTCGCCAGCGCGATGTCGGGCGCTTGCACCGCCAAGGTAGGCAGCTCGCTCGGCGCCTGCGCGAGCGCGCGAGTGCTCGCGCCTACGGTCGCCGCGTTGCGGATGCTAAGGACGCCCTGGTTGCTTACCACGATGCGCTCGTCGGCCACCACCCGAAGACTACCGGTCTGCCCCGAGGAGCCCTCCCCGGCCGATGCCGTGATGCGCGAGCCCTCGCCGTCGACCGTTATCGTGCGTGCGTGCACGTCGATGGTCCCGCCGCGGCCGGAGCGCGTGTTCGATGAGATCTCCCCGGCGCGCAAGACCGCGAGATGATCGGCGACGTCGACCGTGATATCGCCTGCGTCGTTGCTCGAGCCTCGGCCGGCGATGCTGAAGATGCCGGTGGCGCGCCCGCTGCCGCGATCGACGGTCAGGCTGCCCGCTTCGATCTCGACCGAGCCGGCGGGTTTCTCCGAGGTCGTGCTGGTGGAAATCTGTCCGCCGTCCAGCAAACTGAGCGCGCCCTGCGCCTTGACATGGATGTGTCCGACGTTGCGTGACCCGCTCGCGTCGGACAAGGCGTCGCTGAAAACGCCGGTGACGGCATTCGCGCCCCGCCGATCGATGACGATCGACTGCGCTTGGATGTCGATCGACCCGGCGGAGCCGACTGAATTGGTATTCGACGAGATGGTGCCTTGATTGAGCACAGCGAGCTGCCCGCGCACGTTCAGGCTGATCTGCCCGGCATCTCCGGTCGAGCCCACACGAGCGCGGCTGGCGATGGAGGTGACTAGCTCCGAGCCCTGGCGATCGATCGTGAGCGAGCCGGCCGAAACCGCAATGCTGCCCCCTGCGCCGAGCGAGAACGTGCTCGAAGCGATGCTGCCGCCGTTGACGACATTGAGTTCGTCATCGGCCACGAGCGTGATCTGTCCGCCGGCGCCGGTCGATCCGGGCAATGCTTGGCTGAATATTCCCGTGCTTATGGCAACGCCGTCGCCGTTGATGTTCACCGCGCGCGCCTGCACGTCGATCGCCCCGGCGTTGCCGGAGCGGGTATTGGAAGAGATCTCGCCGCCGCGCAGCAATCTCAGCTCGTCGGCCACACGCAGTCGGATGCTGCCGGCGTTGCTGTCCGAACCGCGGCCGGCGATGCTGTAGATGCCGGTCGCCTGATCGCCCGAGCGGTCGATCACGAGCGATCCGGTTTGCACCTCGACCGCGCCCGCGGGTTTGTCGGAGAACGTGCTGGAAGAAATCTGACCGCCGTGCGTGAGCACGGTCGCGCCGGCGACGTTTACCTGTACGTGTCCCCGGTTGTCGGGTCCCGAGGACTCGCGCAAGGCCGAGTTGAACAGCCCCCGCGCGGCGCCTGCCCCGTCTATGGTGAGCGCGCCCGCCTGTACGCTGGTCGCGCCGGCCGAGCCGGTGGATCGGCTTTGCGACACGATATCGCTGTCGAACAGCGACATGGGGCCCGCGACCGCTATCGTCACGTTGGAGGCGGCGGCGGGGCCGTGCGTCTCGCTGCGTATGCCGCGGGTCTCACCGCTGTGTTCCATGACGAGTGATGCGGCTTCGATGACGATCGCGCCACCGGCGCGATCCGTGCTCGTGGCCGAGGAAATAAGGCTCGCGCGAACGGCGAGTTCACCACCCGCTTGCAACGTGATGCGCCCGCCCTCCGACACCGCGACGCTCGCGCCGTCGAATTGGATTGCGCCGGCCGCGATCTCGAACGAGCCGCCCGGCTTGAGTTGGACTTGCGGCCCCGCGCCCGGCACACCGTTGGGATCGAGATTGTTAAGCGCGACGGCCGCGCGCGGACCGACAAAGCCGAACGCCTGCGGCGGCGCGACGGTCAACGCGCTCACGCTCGGGCGGTCCGTGTCCCACACGAAGCCGTCGCCGAATGCGAGCCGCTGCGCCGTGCTGATGTGCAGTCCCGCCGGTACGTCGATCTGCGCGCCCGCACCCATGACCACTCCGGCCGGATTGACCAGATAGAAATCCGGACTGCCGGCGGCGGCTTCGAGCTTGAGCAAGCCGTGGATGACCGAAGCTTGTCCGCCGGTGACGCGCGCGATGACGTTTCGAATCGCGCCGCTGGTGGTGGTAAACGTGGCCGACTCGCCCGGATCGATGCCGAAGCGCGCAAAGCTGTGAAACAAGTTGCTACCCCGCAGTGCACCGAGGCTCTGCGGGATGGTGAAGGCGCCGGAGAGGCTTTGCCTCGGGCCGACGCTGCCGTCGGTGGTCGCATCCGCCATCGCCAGCGCCGCGGCACTCGCCAGGCCGGCTGCGCCGCATCGCGCAAGACCGAGGCGGCGGCTCATTGCCAATCGCCGACCAAGACGAAAGGCGCCCAAAAGAACGGATGCCTCAGCGCGGGGCTGCGGATCAGCTCTCGCTGCGCCTGCCGCAGCGCCTCGCCCTTGCCAGCGCCGCTGCGCGAAAGCGCATCGTAGAAGCTCACCATCAGCGCCTTGGTCGCTTCGTCCGAGACGGGCCACAGACTGCCGAGCGCGCTGCGCGCACGTGCCTTGAGGACCGCCCCGGCGAAGCCCAGCGGCGCGCGGTCGTCGCCTTCGGCGGTCTCGCACGCGCTCAAGGTGAGCATATCCAGCGGTGCGGCGCCAAGCGGCTCGGCACGCAACAGCCTCTGTAGATCGTCGACCGTCAGCAGGTCGTCGTACGCCAGGATGAAGTTCGCCTGCGCTTTGGAATTGAAGACCGCGTGCGAGGCGATATGCACGGCGCGATAGTCGCCCGAGGTCAACTCGCGCCGGAAACGATCGACGGTGAATTCCTGATCGAGTAGTACTTGGCTACGCGCTTTGTGCTTGAGGGAGGCGATTTCTTCCTTGACGCCCGGCAAGGCGAGCTTCGCTCGCAGGCCGAGGCCGCGCAGTGTGTTCGCCGGCTCGGCCATGAATTCGTCGACCACCTCCTGCGGCAGCTTGTCGACCGAGGGACCCGGTTCCGACAGGCCCGCCAGCAGCAGCTTGCCCTCCCGCTTCGCCCCGCCGCTTGTCCCGGTGATGGTCAAGCCGGGCGCCACCACCAGCGCAAACTTCTCGATGGCGAAGCGCTCGCCGTCGTGCAGCGCGGCCACGGGCACCAAGCGCAGCGCGCCGTCCGGCACGATCACGATGGTCGCCACCGCTTCGCGTTCGAGCACGTCTTGGATCGGGCGCAGCAGCAGATCGTACAGCTCGCGTCCGCGCACCAGATAGTCGAGCTTGGCCTCACGCAAACTGTCGGCAAAGCCGAGCGCTTTCTCGCGCAGCGCCGCGCCGCTCACCGGCGCCGCGCGCCGGCTGATGCCCGCGCGGGTCTCGACCAATAGCTCCAACCGATCCGCCAGAATGATCGGATACAGGACGGCCGTGCGCGCGGGCAGGGCGAGGTTGGCATCGCTCACTGCGTTGGCGACCGCGCAGCGATCACCCAAGTAATCCTGCAGCTCCGACTGCTTGATCAGTTCGACCGCATCGCGCGCATGGCGCAATAGTTCGTTCGCGCGCTCGGGGACCGCCGCGTTTGCCTGCCGCAGCAGCAAGTCGGCGAGGCCCTGGTAGATCGGCTCCAAGGTCTCGCGAAACGACGAGCGGCCGTCGACGTAGGTGATGGGAATATCTTGGCGTATCGTCTCGATGAGTTCGACCGCCGCGCGGTAGGCGCCGAGCGCGCGCGCCTCTTCGCCCTGCGCGCGCAACAGCCTGCCGCGCCGCCACTGCAGGTTGATGGAAAGATCCGGCGTGTGTTGTGAGCGCAGCAGTCCGAGCGCCTGCTCGGTCAGCTTGAGTGCGTCACCGGCGCGGTCTTGCTCTTCGTACAGCTGCGCCAAGGCGTCGAGCGCTTCGGCGTGCAGCACGCCATTGCCGTGCTGGGCGGCGAGCGCGCGGGCGGCATTCAAGTTGGCGTAGGCGAGCGCGACGGCGGGCCGGCCCAGCTCGCGCGCCTGATTGCCCAGGTTGAGCGTGTAGCGCGCGCGCTCGATCGGGTCGGTGATTCGGTCGGCTCGACCGGCGAGGCGCACCAGCTCGGCCTGACGCTCACCGGGGCTCGCTAAACGCGCGAGGTTGAGGCTTGCGATCAGCGACAAGCTAGTGTCATCGGCCGTATCGCGCGCTTCGGCATAGTATCGGGCGGCCTCTTCGGCGCGGCCTTGGGCGAAGCTAAGACTGCCGAGATCGTTCGCATACAGCGCGCGCTGTGCGCGGTCGGTGGCGAACCGGTAGGCTTCCTCCAAGCGCGCCTTGGCGGGGCCGAACCGCTGCGCTTGAAGGTAGGCAGCGCCCAGCTCGCCCGCGATTCGCGGCGCGCAATTCGCTGCGGCCGCCGCGCACGCCGACTCCAGGATTTCCACGGCCCGATGCAGGTTGCCCTCGCGGCGCTGCGCCGCCGCCCCCTCAATCAAGGTATCAAAGCTCTCGCCGGCAACGCTCGACAAGGCGGCGCAAGCCAGTGCAAAAGCGAACAGCGCTCGGATCATGCCCTCCCTCGGGTCGGCCGTGCTTACTGCCGTCTGATTGCTGCCTCGTTGGACGCGCCGGCAGTCACGTCTGCTGTCGCGTTGGCGCACACGCCGCTCGGGTCGGCGCGGAAACAAAAGTCTCCCATCAAGCTGCTGGTCTCCCATGGGATTTGCGCCTGCTGGGTCTCGCGCGCGACCGACACGCGCACGCGCTTGAACACTTGCTCGACCGGCAGGCCCGGCACGCCGATCGCTTCTACCAAGTGCTTGGTGTAGGCGCTGTTAGCGTCCTCGCCGTCCAGGGCGACCGAGCCGGGCGCGGTGGAGAAAGCGATCAAGGTGCCGCGCGGAGCGTTCATCTGCGCCAGCCCCGCGTTCGCCGAACGCTTGCCGTCGGCTCCGCGGCGTCGGCTCGCCGCGCCCGACACGCCGGTGCGACAGGCATCCAGGATGACCAGATTGACCCCGCCGGCGAGCGAGCCGAGCTTGTCGACCAACTCGAGGACGCTCACCATCTGCGCCGACAGCTTGGGCTCGTCGATCACACCGACGTCGACAGGTACGAGATAGTTGCTGCCGCGAGCTTGAATGCCGTGGCCGGCGTAGAAGAACAGCCGCACCGCGCTGTCCTTGGCGCGCGCGACGAAGTCTTTCATCGCATCCAGCATGTGCGGTAGATCGGCATCTTCGAGCTTGACGGTGTCGAAGCCTATCGAGTGCAGCGTCCCGGCCATGGCGCGTGCGTCGTTGACGGGGTTGCGCAGCCGCCCGAAGGCGTACTCGGCGTTGCCGATGACCAGCGCGCTCCGGCGTTGTGCGCCGCCGGCCGTCTGCGCAAGCACGGGCGCGAGCCAGGCGGTGGACAGCGCGCCTATACCGGTGAGGCACGCGAGCAACAGGCGGCGGCGTTGCATTCTTGCTCTCATTGTTGGCTTCCCTCGACAAGCGCTGGTGAGGATTTTTCGCCGATCGTAGCCATAGACCCACCCCGGGTCTATTGCCCAGATGGCATAGGTCTAAAGTGTGGCCGGGAAACAGGAGTTACGGCGTAGACGGAGCCCGCTGCAGGGACACCACCTCGACGATGCGGCTTTGCTCCAGCATGGATTTGGCTTCGTTCAACTGCGAGGCCGGCACCGCGATGGTGTAGTCGCCGAGTTGGCGCGGCCCGTCGACGATGCGGGCCTGCA
Organism: uncultured Burkholderiales bacterium; assembly: GCA_964539965.1. GTDB lineage: Bacteria > Pseudomonadota > Gammaproteobacteria > Burkholderiales > JALYOK01 > CAZILI01. Next base: position 8,459 of record CAZILI010000119.1, read on the forward strand.
AGCTCAGCAGCAGCAGGCGGATCTCACGCTCGCTGGCCTCGCTCTTGAAGGTGACTTGCAGCGCCGGCATCTCGGCGCTCTGGGTAACGGCTCGGGTGGCGGAGTAGCCGGCGAGCAGTTGATCCTGCTGGCGCACCTCGCGAATCAGCCAACCGAGCGCGACGGCTTGCCCTAACACCAGGACTGCCGCCATGGCAAATCCGGGTCGCGCGGCGGCCGCAAGCCAGCCGCGCAGTCGCTGCGCGATGGCGGACGATGCGCCGGCTTCGTGCGCACGCACCCGGCTCATAAGCGAAGCGAGGCCCACGTTCGGCGCGATGCGCAGGTGCTTGATGTCGGCCGCCTGCTTGAGCTGACGATGCCAGGCCAAGTCGTGCTGAGCTTGCGGGTGAGTGCGCAGGAACTCTTCCACCCAACGCTGCTCTGCCGCATCGAGCGAGCCGTTGAGATACCAGACGATCAGCTCGTCGAAGCGCTGTTGTGCGCGCAATTCCGCATCGCTCATGTGTCGGCCTCCCGGCCAAGCAGCGCGCTCACGCAGTCTTTGACGTTCTTTCGCGCGTGAAACAGGCGCGTCTTGACCGTGTTCTCGGGGCACTGTTGAATCGCGGCCACTTCGGCGAGCGACAGCTCTTCGAACAACACCAAGTGCAAGCACTCCCGATGCACGTCGCTCAATTGCTCCATGCACTTTTGCATGCCGACCTGCAGCTCCCGATTCGCGAGCGCTTCGAAGCTGCCGAGTCGCGCATCGTCCGGCATCGCTTCGTCGAGCGCCTCGTGTACGCGTCCGCGCGAGCGTAGCGCCATCAGCACACGGTACTTGGCGATGCCCAGCAGCCAAGTGCTGAAACGCGCCTCGCCGCGAAACCGCGTCGGATGTCGCCAGACTTCGAATAGGGTATCGCTCACCACGGTCGCGGCCTCGCCGTCATCTCCCAAGCGCTTGAGGGCGAAGGCATAGATGCGACGCCCGTACAGCGCGTGCAGCTCGCGCAGCGCGCCTTGGTCCTTGCGCTCGATGCGTGCAAGCAGCTCGATTTCATGCAGATCGCCTTTCGCCGGCTCCATTTGGCAGTTCTTTGGCGAGTTAGTTGTATCGGCCGGCAGAAAGGTTCAAGCCCGCATCGGAAATCATCCGCCCCTACCCCCTTTGGGCGGAATTGTACGCGGCTCCGCGCCCAGCTTGCGGAGAGCGTCGCGCGCGGGAGCGAAACAGAAGACGGCTTAGACGTTGAAGCGGAAGAAGATGACGTCGCCGTCCTGCACGACGTAGTCTTTGCCCTCGAGGCGCATCTTGCCGGCTTCTTTGGCGCCCTGCTCGCCCTTGCAAGCGATGTAGTCGTCGAAGCCGATCACCTCGGCGCGGATGAAGCCGCGCTCGAAGTCGGT
>CAZILI010000120.1:0-4484 GCA_964539965.1 uncultured Burkholderiales bacterium
GGCAAGCCGAGTCGCCAATCGCGCGCCGAGCTGAACGGGCTCGCGGCGCGGCTGGATTTTTTCTGCGACCGTGTGGCCGACGCCATAGGTCACGAAGACGTGCTCACCAAGGGCGACACGCATGAATGGATCACGCACGAGCCGCTGGGCGTGATCGCCAACGTCTCCGCTTGGAATTACCCCTACTACGTCGGCTCGAACGTGTTCATTCCGGCGCTGCTGACCGGCAACGCGGTGCTGTACAAGCCCTCCGAGTACGCGACCCTTACGGGGCTTGCGATCGGCTCGGCGCTGCATAACGCCGGCATCCCGAAGGAGCTATTCCAGGTGATCGTCGGTGACGGCGAGGCGGGCGCCGAGTTGATCGAGCAACCCGTCGATGGCGTCTTTTTCACCGGCTCGTATGCGACCGGGCGGCGTATCGCCGAGGCGGTCGCCGGGCGCATGATCAAGCTGCAGTTAGAACTGGGCGGCAAGGACCCCGTCTATGTCTGCGACGACGCCGACGTCGCCAAGGCGGCGGCCGGCATCGCCGATGGCGCCTTCTACAACACCGGGCAGAGCTGCTGCTCGGTGGAGCGCATCTACGTGCACAAGACGGTGCACGACCGCTTCGTAGACGCTTTTGTGAGCGAGGTCGAAAACTACAAGGTCGGATCGCCGACCGGAGAGGATACCTACATCGGCCCGCTGACGCGCCGTGCGCAACTCGAACTGCTCGACAGGCAAGTCACCGACGCCCGCTCCAAGGGTGCCAAGATGCTGTGTGGAGGCTATCGTTTGCCGGGCCCCGGAAACTATTTCGCGCCCACCGTGTTCACGGCGGTCAATCACGGCATGGAAGTCATGCGCGAGGAGAGCTTCGGTCCCATCATCGGCATCCAGAAGGTCCTGGACGACGACGAGGCGGCCGACTTGATGAACGACACCGAGTACGGACTGACCGCAGCGGTGTATAGCCGTGATCAAACGCGAGCCGAGAAGATCCTAGCGCGGCTGAAAGTGGGCACCGCGTATTGGAACTGCTGCGATCGGGTGAGCCCGCGCTTGCCCTGGTCGGGTGTGGGGCACTCCGGTATCGGACTCACGCTTTCCACCTACGGCATTCAGACTTTCTGCCGGCCCAAGGCCTGGCATCTGCGCGCGCCGTAGAGATTCTCAAGTACTCTCCTGGGTAGCAGGCTGCAGAGCGCATCTCCAAGCCCTTCTTAGATCTATACCCCTCCAAGCTGCGGTATTCGGCCGGCTTCTGGCTTGAGCGCGCGATTGCATGAGGGCGAGATTCGACCGGACAGGTAGTTCTTGACTCACTCCTGCCGGCTCCCCGTATCATCCTCTCCGCGATTCGTCGCGATCAAGGGCGCGGCGCGGTCGGCGCCGCGTGAGCCATTTCATGTCCGTTATCGAGGAGGAGTGTGTATGAAGCGTGTTCTTTCCGACATCAGACCCGAAGGCCAGCAAGAGCCCACGTTCGAGCCCATTGAAAGCACTACAAACGAGTCTGTGCGCACACCGAGCGTTGCAATGCCCGGCATCGACAGGCGCCGCTTCTTCGGCGCTAGCGCCGGTATGGCGGCCGCGTTTGCGGCGGGTACCATGACGCGCAGCCCACAAGCGCTAGCGGCGGGTGAGAAAGCACCGACCTACCGGGTGCCGACCTACCGCGATCTGTACAAAGGCGAGTGGGAAAAGCTGGTTGCCAAGGGCAGTACGGATTCCCTGTACGGGCGCAAGATTCTGCGGCCGCAGGACTTCAATCACGGCACCGTCACCACCAAGGATCCGCGCGGCTACGAGGTCAAATTCCACTACGTCCGCGAGGGCAAGGGCGAGCCGTTGTTTTTGTTCCACGGCTGGCCCGGCTTTTGGTGGGACTACTGGATGAACATCAAGGAGCTCGCCAAGCATTTCGACGTGATCGCGGTGGACATGCGCGGCTACGGCGATTCGGACAAGCCCGGCTACAACAAGTCGACCAACCGCATCGACCTCGACCCCATCGATCACTACGACTTGAACACTACCGTCGACGATCACATGCGGGTCGCCAAGGCGCTCGGCATCGAGAAAGCCTATTGGTGCGGGCACGACTGGGCCTCGCTCACCATGCACAAGTTCGTGCGCCGCTATCCGGAAATGGTGAAGAAGCTGATTTTGGCCAATCCGTTCTTGCCCGGCGCGGAGGCGCGCTATCTGAGCCCGGCGTTTCACGGTCACTCGTACTACGCCTCGTTCCACAGTACGCCGCTTGCGGTAGAACTCGTGGGCTCCAGCCGAGAAGCCACCAAGATCTACTTCCGCTGGTTCTTCAATTGGTGGTCGAAGAATAAGCAGCTGTGGACACCGGAGGAAATCGAAATCATCACCGACAACTTCGTCAAACCCGGCAATGTGGAGGGCGGCTTCAGCTGGTATCGCGCCAACTTAAGCCCGGCCGCCCGCGGTTGGGAGCCACGCGATTACGTGCCGACCGGCATCCCCACCCTAGTGTTGTGGGGTGAGGGCGATACCTGCGTGATTATCGACTGGGCCGATCTCGTGCCACAGTTCTACACCAACCACAAGTTCGTGCCGCTGCCCAACGCCGGGCACTTCAGCATGAGAGAATCACCCGATGACTTCAACCGAGAGGTCACGGCGTTCTTGAAGGCTTAGAAGCGCCGGGATCACCCTGCCTTGCCGCGACGTCGCCTGAGCCAAGCGCCGTCGCGGCCATGCTGGGCTCATGCAAAGATTCCCTAAGACATGCACCTCGACCCGAGAATCCGCGCCGAGCAGGTTCGTTCCCTGTACGGCAACTTGCGACAAGGGCAGGTCGTCAACATTGCGATCCTGATCGTGATCGCGGTGATGGCGTGGGGGATCATTCCCCGCTTCGTCCTGGTGAGCTGGCTATGCGCTGGCGGCGTGACCACGGCCGCGCGCATCGGGCTGTTGTGGCGCTTTTCCCGCTCCTCGCCCTCGCTCGAATCCATCGGGCGATGGCACGGCTATTTTTGGCTCGGCATCGTGGCCATGGGGCTGGTGTGGGCCTGCATGGGCGCATTGTTTCTGCAGCCGGGCTGGCCGGTCATCAACTCCATCGTGCTGCTGATTCTTACCACCTTGGTCGGCGGCAGCGTGCCGCTGTTGGCCGCCTCGCCGCGAGTCTTGTACACCTTCGCCGTGCTCGCGCTGCTACCGGTGGCGGTGACTTTGGCGCTACGGCCGGAGGCGGAGTTGCGCACCTTCTCGATTTTAGTCGTGGTGTACTTCGTCGCCATCGTCATGACCGGCAGGCGCTACTACCGCACGCAGACCGAAACGATGGAACTGCGCTTCGCCAACGAACACCTGTTGCGCGAGGCGGCGGCGGAGAAAGAGGCAGCCCTGGCGGCGAACAGCGCCAAGAGCCGCTTTCTCGCCAACATGTCGCACGAACTGCGCACACCGATGAACGGCGTGATCGGCATGGCGCAGCTATTGATGGCGCCCGAACTCGACTCGGCCAAGCGTATCGCCTACGCACGAACCGTGGTCGAGTCCGGCCGTAGCCTGGTGGCGATCCTCAATGACATATTGGACTTGTCGCGCATCGAGGCGGGCCGGGTCGTGGTCTCCTCGGCGCCGTTTTCACCGCGCGCCGTAATCGAGGACGTGCGGCGCTTGTTCGAACAGAGCGCGCGGCAGAAAGGCTTGACGCTCAGGGCCGAATTTCTGGATGTGCCCGATCGCCTGTACCTCGCCGACGGCTTGCGCATCAAGCAGATGCTGAGCAATCTGGTCGGCAACGCGGTGAAGTTCACCGGCGCTGGCGCGATTCGCATCGCGCTGCGCTCGGCGGCGCCGAGCGGGTTGCGCTTCGAAGTGCACGACACCGGCATCGGCATCGATCCTGCCGCGCAGCAGCGGCTATTCCGACCCTTCACGCAAAGCGGACGAATCGACCACGCGACATTTCGGCGGCACGGGTCTCGGCTTGGCGATCGTGCGCGAACTCGCGGCATTGATGGGCGGCACGGTCGGTGTGCAGAGCGAGCCGAGCAAAGGTTCGATGTTCTGGTTTACTGTTGCCGCGCCCCAAGCGTCGGACGAACAGGCGAGCGCCGCAGCGCAGGAGGGAGCGCTCGAGGCCGCCGCCCCGCTGCCCGCGGCGCGGGAGCGCTACCGGGTGCTGGTGGTGGAGGACGAGCCGGTCAACCGGCTGGTCGCCGAGGCGATGCTCGCGCATCTGGGCTTCAAGCCGATTTGCGTGGTCAACGGCCAAGAGGCCTTGGATACGGTGCGGCGCGAGCCGTTCGACTTGATCTTCATGGATCAGCACATGCCGGTGATGGACGGGCTGGAGGCGGCGCGGCGCATTCGCGAGCACGAAAGCTCGATCGGCGGCACACGCGCGATCATGCTGGCCTTGAGCGCGTCGGTGTTCGAAGAAGACAAAGCGAATGCGCTGGCGGCGGGCATGGACGGCGTGCTCACCAAACCCATCCTCGCGCCCGAGCTGT
>CAZILI010000120.1:4494-9806 GCA_964539965.1 uncultured Burkholderiales bacterium
CGAAGGCGATCGCCGAGCTGTCGCAGGCGATTCACCGTTGGCTGCGCGCGCCGCGCACGCAACACGCTGTGACAGATCGTTAGGTCCTGCTCCATTGACTGATCGAGCACGCGGCGCTTTGCAAGAGCTACGCCATTGGCGTATATTGGGCGCATGCTTACCTTTGTCGAGTCGGCGGCCTTCGAACGCAATCGTCCGGCGTAGCTGGACGACGATGAGTACGCGGAGTTTCAGCAGTTCATTATCCAAAACCCAACTACCGGGGCAGTCGTTCCGGGATCCGGGGGTGTTCGAAAGGTCCGTTGGTCACGGCCTGGCATGGGTAAGAAAGGCGGTTGCGAGTTATCTACTACGTTCACAGGCGTCCGGAAGAGATCTGGCTATTGACCTTGTACGCTAAGGCGAGACTCGACCATGTGCCGGGCAAGATACTGAAGCAGTTGTTGGAGGCATTCCGAGATGGCTAAGAAACTTTCCAAGAAAGAATTGGCGAAGCTCGAAGCTAAGCGTGATGTTTGGCAAGAGGTTCTTGATGGTGTGAAGGAAATCGAGAGTGGTGGGGGCAGGCGAACTGTAGTCAAGCCCACCTCCGAGATTGTGCGCGTCCGCATGAAGAGCGGTCTTTCGCAAGCGCAGTTTGCTGCGGTCTTGGGTGTGTCGAAGAGAACACTCGAGCAATGGGAGCAGGGAAGAAGAGAACCCTCAGGGGCCGCGCAAACACTCCTACGAATCGCCGACAAGCATCCAGAGGTGCTACTTGAGGTTGCCGCGTAGGCAAGGTCAAACGCGAGCGGTCAGGTCCGGTAGAAGCGCTCGGCGCGCTTTTGCGCGCGCTGCGCCGCCGCCTTGGGCGTTTCCTTGCCGGCGCATACCTCGGCGAACATGTCCACCAAGACGAAGTCGGCGAACACCGAGGCCGACTGCTTGCCGACCTTGCCGGCATAGCCGAAGGTGCGCATGTTCTTGACCACGTCGCGGTAGAACATGTGCTGGGGATCGGCGCGCCAGATCGGGCTCTCCTCGTAGCCCTTGAGCGTGTGCGATACATAGCCGATCGAGGCGCTTTGCCACGCCTGATAGGGTTCTTTTTCCATCATGAAGCGCAGATACTCTTTGGCCGCGTTCGGGTACTTCGAGTACTTGTAAATCCACGCCGGGAACATGAGCCCGCCGTGAATCGGCCGGCCGATCGGGCCAACCGGAAAAGTCGCGTGCTTGATGTCGGCGGCCATCGCTTTGGTTTTCTCGTCCAGCGCGTTCTTCGCCGAGTAGTAGATCGAGATGCCGTTGAAGGTGAGGCTGATTTCGCCGGCCAGAAACGCCTTGTTGTTGCTCGGATCGAGCCACGACAGAGTGCCGGGAATGAAGGTGGCGTACAGTTCTTTCACGTATTCGAGTGCGGCGATGGTCTCGGGCGCATCTAGGGTAATGCGGCCTTTGTCGCTCGCGAGCTTGCCGCCGTGGCCCCACAGCGCCCAAGTGCACAAGGCGGTGGCGTCGCCGGTGGCATGCCCCAAAGCGAACCCAGGCGGTGTCCCCTTGGCTTTCAGCGCCCGGCACAGCTTGAGCATGCCCGCCATGTCGCCGGGAAATTGCTCGAACCCCGCCGCCTTAACGTGGCTTTCGCGGTAAACCGTCGCGCCGCCCGCTGCTCCGGTCGGAATCGCAATCCATTTGCCCTCGTGGGTCGCGTATTCGCGGCACACGTCGTACCAGCCGCCGTACTTCTGTCCCAGGTATTGCGCCACGTCCGACACGTCGATCAGCTTGTCGGGATACATAAGCGCATCCTCGTTCGAGCCGATCACGATGTCGGGCCCCGCGCCCACGTTGGCCGCCACCGCTGCTTTCGGCCGCAACTCTTCGAAATTCTCCGCGTCGACGCGCACCTCGACGCCGGTTTGCTCGCTGAAGCGCCGGCTATTGGCATTCCACAACTCTTCGTCGCCTTGCACGAAGCGCTTCCAGCGCAGCACGCGCAGCTTGGCGCCCTTCTCGGGCGGGAACACGGCTTGCGCGGCGCTTGAGCCCAACGGCAGCGCGGCGGATGCGACACCCGCGCCGAGGGTCTTCAGCGAGTCACGACGAGTAAATCGGCCCATGCCATCTCCGGTCGATGCGCGAGGCGCCCATCATACTCTGTTCGTCCGGCGGGTACACCCTACGGTATGATGGCGCCGATGCGAGCCTCCGAGCCTAAGCGGCTTCCCATGGTGAGCTGGTTCGATCCGGCGCAGCTGATCGACACTGGGCTTAAGTCCTTGGCCTCCAGCGTGGTGGGCCAGCGCTCCGACCGCCGATTGATTCAAGCGCTGGCGGCGCGCGGCAGCGAACCGTTCGACTACAGCACCCACCTGCGCGAGCACGAAGGGCGATTCGAGAACGACGCCGCGCGACCCCGGGAGGAGGTGTGGTTCGACTATGTGGCCGACACCGGCGACGGCTGGAACTCGAGCTACGCCATCGCCTATGCACTCGCCCAACCTGCGCTCGAAGTCGGCGCACCGCGAGCGGCATCGCGCCACCTGACCCGACGCGGCGACTTGCTCATCTTCGGCGGCGATCAGGTCTATCCTACGCCGAGCCGCCAGGCATACGAGGCGCGCCTGATCACGCCATATCGCAGCGCGCTGCCGCCCGCGGCGGCGGGCGAGGCGCCGCACGTGTTCGCGATCCCCGGCAATCACGACTGGTACGACGGACTCGAGTGCTTTACCCGCATCTTTTGCTCGGACTTGGGTGGACGGGGCTTCGCCGGCTGGCGCACGCGCCAGCGGCGTAGCTACTTCGCGCTCAAGCTGCCCGGACGCTGGTGGCTGCTCGGCTCGGACGGGCAGCTGCAGTCCGATGCCGACGCGCCGCAGATCGAATACTTTCGTCAGATCGCCAATCACCACATGCGCGCCGGCGACCGTGTGATCCTTTGCCTGTCCGAGCCGAGCTGGATCTACGCGCGCAAGTACGAAGCGCTCGGTGCCGAGGCGGTGGAGACCGACTTGCTGTTTTTCACCAACGAAGTGTTCGCGCGCAAGCACATCGAGGTGAAGCTGTTGCTGGCGGGCGACCTACATCACTATCGCCGTCACGAAGAAATCAGCCCACGGGATCCGGCCGCGCCCACGCAGAAAATCACCGCGGGCGGCGGCGGCGCGTTCTTGCACCCGACCCACGATCAGGACGTGTCACAACTATCCGAGCGGGCCGCGCCGGCGGCTGCCCCGGCGCGCCAATTCGCCCTGCGCGCAAGCTATCCGAGCGAGGCGGTGTCGCGCCGCTTGACCTGGGGGAACCTGCTGTTTCCGATTCACAACCCGAGCTTCGGCATCGTGCCGGCGGTGTTGTATCTCATGACCGCTTGGTTGTTCGGCGCCACCATCGGCTTTCGCACGACAGACGACCCGTGGAGTTCGTTTCTGCTCATTTTGAAGGCGTTCAACCGAAATCCGGGGCTCGCGCTGTGGATGCTGGCGCTGGCCGGCGTTTTCGTCGTCTTCACCGATACCCACTCGCGCTTGTACAAATGGGCGGGCGGACTGCTGCACATGGCGGCGCACTATGTGTGCATTTTCTACGTCGGCTGGGCGGTAGCGTACCTCGTGAGCCGGATGCCCGCTTGGCTGGGGGAAGATTCCTTCACGGCGTTCGCGCTCATGGCCTTCGCGATGACCGCCGCCGGATGGTTGCTGGGCTCGTTTATCGTCGGCGTGTATCTGCTGATTTCCCTCAACGTGTTCGGGCGCCATAGCGAAGAGGCGTTTTCCGCACTCAAGATCCAAGACTACAAGCAGTTCTTGCGCTTTCATGTCGCCGCCGACGGCACGCTCACGCTCTACCCAATCAAGATCGAGCACGTGCCGCGGCGTTGGCGGCGCGCGCGGCCCGATGAAGCGAGCCCCTCGGCGTTGCAGCCGGTACGGTCGCTGCGCGCAGAATTGATCGAAGCGCCGATCGTTCTTGCCCCGCATGCTGCCCAGGCATTTCACCCGCGGGATGGCGACCGCGCGCCGGGCGGTTGAATCGCTGGTAAACTTTTCCGCGCCGGCAACGTACTGCCGGAGCGGAGCATAAGGAGAAACCTAGTGTCGTGCCTGAAAAATAGTCGGCGCAACCCCCTGCGCCTCATGAAGCTGCTAGGCGCGAGTTCGCTCGCCGCGACCCTCGCGTTGGCCACCTGCCTGCCGTCGCAGGCGTTGGCTGGAAAATTCAAGAACGAACCGGTGGACTTTCGCGGTGTTGCCTGGGGCTCGGCCGTCGAGCAGCACGCCAGCGAGCTGCGTCAGGTGCGTAAAGACGACGACGTGCTGGTGTACGTGCGCAACGGCGAGAAAATGAGCATGGGGCAGGCGGAGATTCTCAAGATCGCCTATCGATACTTCAAGGACAAGTTCAGCGCGGGCATCATTCAGATCTACGGTGGCGCTAACAAGCGGTATCTGCGCGACGCGCTGATCGACGCCTACGGCGAGCCGGTGCGCCTGAGCAAGCGCCAAGAGCTCGATACCTGGGACGGCGAGACGGTGCAGATCGTGCTCGCCTGCAGCGTAACTTCGTATTGCGTCGCCGAATTCATCTCCAAGCAGATGATCGCCTGGGAAGAGGCGGAAACCGGCCATCCGGTGCAGTCGTTGAGCCCGGATAGCGACGATGACTAGGCGGCGGCGATGAAATTTCGGCGTCGTATCGGACTTGCGCTCGCGCTGGCCGCGCTGCCCGCGTGGTCGGAGGGCATGCGCAACGAGCCGGGAGATTTCTTCGGCATTGCCTGGGGGGCGAGCGAGAGCGAGCACAAGGGGGCGCTGGTGACGATCAGCGAGGACGGTGCGACCGCGCACTATCGGCGCGCGAGCGATCGCTTGAGCTACGCGGGTGTGGACGCGCGGCGCATCACCTATCGCTTCTACAAGGGGCAATTCAGCGGCGGAACGGTGCTCACCGTCGGCACGCGCGAGAAGAACGCAGTGATCGCGCATCTGACCGAGCGCTACGGCGCGCCGGAAGTCATCAGCTCGCGACACCCGATCTACCGCTGGACCGGTGAGCGCGCCGGGATCATGTTCTCGTGCGATATCTCGGGGGGCTGTTACTCCGAGTTTTACGACCGGACCCTCAAGCAGCAAGAGGAAGGCGGCGAGGCGAGCGTGCCCGGGTTGCGTCGCGACGACGATTGACCATGCCGGTGCGTGGGACGCACCCTACGCCCTGTGACGAAAGCGTGGGTGTTACGCGGGGTGCGCCCTGGGCACCGGTACCCCGGTGAGCTAGCGAGATTGACTATGCCAATGCGTGGGACGCACCCTACGCCCTGTGACGAA
>CAZILI010000121.1:0-9759 GCA_964539965.1 uncultured Burkholderiales bacterium
TTGTCGAAAGACAGATACCCCATCTCACGCGTTCTTGTGCCTTCGCGCATCGTGAGCTCGTAGCCTTTGACCACGCCCGAGGAGGGCGCGCCCGCCAACTGGTTCGCCGTCACCTTGGCGTAAAACCACTCGACATGGGCCTTGTAGATCTCGCGCGCCTTGTTGGCGTCCTTGTGTACGAAGAACGGCAGCAACAACAGGCGTTCGGCCTTCTTCGGGTCGCGCCCCGCCTTCCTGCAGACAGCCTCGTAGGTCGCGAGATTGTTGGCAAGCTCCTCGATCCAGCGCTCGCGATAGGTACGATAGGTGAAGGGCGAGGCCATCTGTAGATTCCAGCCGCCCTCGGCCGCTTGGCCGAAGCTCTCGGGCGAGATGGTCGCCTGATAGACAGGCGGATGCGGTTTCTGTACAGGCTTGGGCAGCAGCTCGACCGGCTGCGGAATCGTCCAGAACTTGCCGGTGTAGGAAATCTTCTCCTGCGTCCACGACTTTAAGACAATGTCGAGCCCCTCTGCCAACATCTCGCGACTCTTCTCCATCGGCACGCCGAGGCCGACGAACTCATGCGGCTGGTAGGCGCGGCCCACGCCGAAGTCGAGGCGCCCGTGAGAAAGAATGTCGATGAGCGCAAAGTCGGAGGCGGTGCGCAGCGGATGGTTGAAGGGGATCGCCACCACCGCCATGCCGATACGCATGCGCTTAACCCGTTGGCAGATCGCGGCCGCGTAGACCTGTGTCGAGGTAACCAGGCCGTAGCTCGAGAACAGATGCTCGGCGATCCACACTTTGTCATAGCCGAGCTGCTCTGCCAACTCGAAGAAGCCGAGGTCGTCATCAAAAGACCGCTGCAGGCGGGTGAGATCCGGGAATTGGCTAAGGCTGAAGATGCCGAATTTGGTTTTGGCGGTGAGCATTGTTCGTAACGCGGGCGCTACATCAGGCGGTAGAATTTGCCGGCGTTCTCGCACGTGATCTTGTGCACGACGTCGGCCGACAGATGGCCGAACTGCTCCTTGATGTACTTAGAGGATTCCGGCCACACGCCGTCGGCGTGCGGATAATCGGAGCCCCACATGATCGACTCCACACCCATCTCCTCGATCAGCTTTGCGCCGACGCGATCGAACTGAAAGGTGGCTTTGCACTGCCGGCGCCAGTAGTCGCTTGGCTTCATCTTGAGACCGAGATCGCGGAAGCGATCCTCCCACTCGAAATCCATGCGCTCGAGCGCATAGGGAATCCAGCCGATGCCGCTCTCGCCGAACGAGATGCGCACGTTGGGATAGCGCTCGAGCACGCCGGCGCCGATGACGGCGGCCAAGATATTGGCGAGGTTCATCTGAAAGCTCGAGACCACGGTGAAGAACGCCGCGCGACGGGTTGGCCCGAACGCCATGTCGAGCACGCTGGGCGAGACCGCCGGGAACGTGTGGAAGTGCAGCGGCAGGTCGACTTCATGAATGGCCTGCCATAACGGCTCCCACAGGGGATGCCACATCGGCTCCATATCCCACGAACACGACAGCTCCACCCCGCGCAACCCCAACTTCGCAACACGATGGATCTCCTGCACGGCCGCGTCGATGTCCCCGTAGGGCAGACAGGCTAGTCCGATGAAGCGAGTCGGATCGTGCGCGCAGAAGTCCGTGAGCCAATCGTTGTAGATGCGGAACATCTCGTTGGCCGCCACGCGATCGTCGAGCCGCGTCGCCGCGCCGAGAATGCCGAAGATCGCCTCGGCCTGCACGCCGTCGCGATCCATGTCCTGCGCGCGCAAGACTGGATCGGTCGGATGGCGGTGGCCCTTCGCGCCGTCTGCGTAGAACCCGGTTGCAGCCATGGTATCCACCCGATGGTCTTGCCCGGGCACCAGCTTCCTTCCGGACGGCCCGACGCCGTTCACCAATCCGAATGAACGCCCGCTCTTGCAAGTCCAGTAGGGTCCGTCCGGGCCCTCGGTAACATAGGGCATCCTGTCCTTGAGATCGGCGCGAGCGTTGGATGTGAACATGTCGGGTGCGAGCATCGGCAAGTCGATGTGGCAGTCGGCCGAAATCCGGGAGTAGTTCATCGCGCCTCCTCTAGTCAACTATATATCAAAGGAAAATTCGAGACCGGTGTTAGTCTACGCCACCCACGCCGGCGCGCTTCAGCACTTCGGCCATATTCTCCGGGGCAGGCTTGCGCCGGCCAATTTCCAACTCTTTCACTATCTGTACGGTCGCTGCCGACACAGGGGTCGGCACGCCAGCGATCGTGCCCTGGGCGACGACATGCCCGTTCATGTATTCGATCTCCGTGGGACGACCCTTTGCCACGTCCTGGGCCATCGACGCACGCCAGTTAGGACCGGTTGCAGACTTGGCCGTGAGCATTGCATCGAGCGCGTCCCATGTCGCACGGTGCTGGCACTCGGCCCAGCGCTCGGCGCTTTCGCCGTTGAACCTTGGCACGCGATAGCCGAGCGTGATCCCGACCCGCGCAGACTCCCCGGCGAGATAGATCATAAGGGCACGCCCGACCTTGGTCGACGCAACCTCAACGGACCCGAGGCCGGACATTGCCGTCACCGGGTTGCCCATCGCGTTCGCGCAGAGCTTCGACCAGCGCTCGCCCCAGAGATTGTCGGTGACTTCTGCACCGTCGATAACCGACAGCATTTCAGCCAGCTCCTTAGCGCGCCCGGTTAACCGCCCATCATGCTCGCCAGCGCGAAAGACGTTGTGGGCTTGGCCCTGACCCTTTTCCAGGCCGCGCTCGACCACCGCGGGCTGCCACAGCGCCACACCGATCCTCGACATGACAAGCCCGACGCTGCGCTGAGCGCCGGTCACGGCGGCCACGATCGGGTCGGGCCAGCAGTTCTGCGCGGAGACAATGGGCGCCTGCGCTGCGGCGTGGCGTAGCGCGAGCTGCGCAGCCCAAGCCGTGTCGTAGGCCTTCACGGCGATAAAGACGATCGGGAAATCTCGCGCTAGCCGTTGTGCCTCGTGCAGGTGCACGGCCGCGGGACGGGCAACGAACGGATCGTGCGGACCGTTCACCGCGATGCCGCTTTGGCGGATCGATTCGACCTGGTCGGCCCATGCGTCGATGAGCGTCACCTCATGCCCGGCGCGCGACAGGAACCCGCCGAGGTAGCTGCCGATTGCCCCGGCGCCGATGAAGAGGATTCTCTTACTCACATAGAAATCGCGTGTCCTGCGTCTAAGAAACCAGAGCAGACTTGTTCGACGTCGTGGCGCGATACCCCACAGCTCGCGGGTCTGCGACCGTCGGTGCGAGCTCCGTCCGGGGATCACCCGAGATGCGGCTGGCGCGCAACACGCGCGGGAAGCGCATGTCGAAGGGCCGGGCGCGATGCATCAAACAGCGGTTGTCCCAGACAACGAGATCGCCCGGTCTCCAGGCATGCTTGTACAGGCGTGGCGGCTGGCACGCATCTGCCATTAGCTTGTCGAGCAAGGCCTTTGACTCCTGCTGGCTCATTCCGGGGATGTCGTGGGCGTGGCGGCCGGTGTAGATGGATTTGCGTCCGGTCTCGGGGTGGGTTTTGATGATCGGGCGTAACGGTGCCCCTTTGTCATGAAACCCATATACCTGATCGGTCTTGTGCACGAATCCGATCTGCTCTTGCGAGTAGTACAGCGAGTGGTAGGCGGACAGTGTTGCGAGGTGGGCCTGTGTGGCCGCGTCGAGCGCATCCCATGCCGCACGCATGTCGGCAAACTCGGTCTCGCCGTTTTCGGGAGGCACGACCAGGGCATACAGCATCGCAGCCTTGGAGGCGAGCGGCATGTAAGTGCTATCGGTGTGCCAGCCCTCGTTGCCTTTCATCAGCTTGTACACCTCTTCTTCAGGAGTCGCCAGAGATCCGTCCGCCTTGCGGTTAGTGAACTCGACTGTTGCGCCTTCCTGCTTCGGACGCAGCTGCTCGACTGCGCCGAAACGCAATGCGAACGCCCCTTGCGCCTGCTCATCGAGATTCTGGCCGGGGAAAACCACCACGCCGTATTGCAGAAACACGGCATGGATTTCCGCCCAGGCGGCGTCGTTGAGATTAGCTAGATCGACACCGGTGACGACGGCGCCCAGGGTGGCATCGATTGGCGTAGTGGTTATGCTCATGCGGTGAACTCCGTTTGACTCGAGTAGCGGTCTTTAGCGGCCTATATGTACATGTCGCGGAGGTTGTAATTCTTGACCACACCGTGTCGCGTGGCTTCGCTCCAGCGATTTTGCTCTTCCTCGCCGGCGAGCGGCTGGTAACGATACGGCGTTTCGTCCGGAAAGCGCTGGCGGCGCGCATCGATACCAATGGCAATCATGCGGCTGCGCTCGTGAATCTGGTAAGGGGTGAAGGTGACCACACGGCCATCGAGATGTGTGGCAGTGACATCTTGCACGCGCAAGCGCGGAAAGAAGCCCATGTTCAATGTGACGCGACGATCAGGCGAGGAGTTGGCAAAGGAACCGTGCACCGTTTGTCGATTGAGTATGAAGGTATCGCCCGGCGCACCCAGCAACGGAATCGCGCCGCGTATGCGCTCGGAGCCGGCCTCTGAGACCATCCGTTCGATGCTGACGCGGCGCAGCTTGTGGCTGCCAGGCAGAATCCAAACGCCGTTGCCGGCCGTGCTCGAGTACAGTTGGGTCATGAAATTGAACCCGTGTGCCCCGTGATCCCAGTCCGCTGCATCCCAGTGGGTAGTGCCATCCCGATGCCAAGCCACTGATGGGCCAAGGCCGGGTTCCTTGATAAAGGTCACTTCGTTGTACGGCACGAAATCCGGACCGAGCACGGCCTCGGCGACCGCGAGTAAGCCCGGATGGCCGTACAGCCGCAATGCCGAATCCATGAGTTGCAGATTGCCGTGGAGAAGCTCGATTGTGTAGGCCGGCGCATCCCCCGATGGCGCTGCCTCGTGCATTTGCACCGGATGCCGGCCCTTGTTCTTGGCGGTCCCGCCAAGCGGATCGCTCAGCGGTTTGGCGAAGCGGTAAGGTGGACGGATAAGCTCCATGCCGAACGCCGGACGACCGCTGGCGTCGTATTTGGCGTCCGGACCTACCGGCGCGTGCTCGAGCATCCGTGCGACGTCGGCACGCAACTCGTTCAGTTCTTCCGCCCCGACGACACCTTCGAATATGTAGAACCCGAGCTCCCAGTACGCGTCAAGAATATCGCGATGAAGCTTTCCATCGGAGCCCATGCGAATGGGTCCGCGATTGCCTAGAGTTCGAGCGCTTTCGATCCCTTGAGCAAAATAGGTCTTCATCGCCTCCGCATGCTCGGCCGCAGAAAGGACCACGCGCGATGTCAGGTCGTTCAAGCTTTCCTCCGTCTCGCCGCGAAGAAGAAGGCAACGCTGTTGCAAGATAACCCCTTCCGGACGACGATTCTACACCCTTAGTGCATGCCAATCGCATAGATGGAGTTGATTGCATGATGAAGGATTGAGCAAGGCAGGTGAGGCCTCGGAGGTCTCCCGATGTCTCGCCGACGATAGCTAGAAGCATCGGTCCCGACTGACGGCCACTCGTCACTACAGGCGAAGATCTTGTCGCGAATTCGGCGGCATTTCGTTTGACCGCATTTCAGGCCGCCGTGAGCCGCAACGGCAAAGTGTCGAACGCCCGCATGGTGTTGTTCAAGCGGCGCCTGTGCGCTCCGTTCGGTTCGATGCGCTTGACGCGCTTGGCGATCGCAGTGAGCAGCACTTCGCCCTCTAGGCGGGCGATGGCCTGGCCGACGCAGACGTGTATCCCCACGCCGAAGCCCATATGCGAGCGCGAATTGCGCTCGATGCAGAAGTGGTCCGGGTGGAGCCATTTGCGCGGGTCGCGATTGGCCGCCGCCAGCATGCACAAAACTTTGCTGTTCTCACTCACCGAGACGCCGGCGATCTCGCAGTCGTGCGCTGCCGTCCGATAGAAAGTCTGCGCGGTGGACTCCCAACGCAAAGTTTCCTCGAATGCGTAGCGCGCGAGCGCCGGCTCGCCATGCAGCTTGGCGTACTCGGCGGGATGATGCGCAAGCGCATAGAGCGCGTTGCCGAGCGCGGCGATCGTCGTGTCTACCCCTGCGCCGAGCAGCGAGCGCACGAGCAGCGTCGCCTGCTCGAAGGTGATCTCGCCCGCCTCCGCCGCCTGATAGACTTGATCGCCGAAGCCGCCGGGCGACAGGCGATCGCGCCGGCAGTGTGTCATGATCCACTGCGTCACGGGGACTACGCGCTGCACGCTCTTCTCGAACAGCGCGTTGCGCGGCCCAAGGGCGTTCAGCACCATGTCAGTGTAGAGCGGCAAATTGTCACGCCCGTCGCACGGCAATCCCACGGCATCGGGAAACACCTTGAGCGGATACGCACGGGCCAAATCGGCCATGCCATCGATTTCGCCTAGCTCGACGCAGCGCTCGACCATCTCCTTCGCCCGGGCGGTGAATTCCGCGCGTACTTGCGCCGCCACGCTAGGGCTCAAGATTCGCGAGAGCACGGCTCGCGCTTGCGTGTGCTGCGGCGGATCGGCTTCGAGAATCGGGCTCTTCGGGCGAAACGGCGCTTCTTGATTGAAGTTCGGAAGGCCCACGCCGGCCCCCGAGATGAAAGTCGCTGGATTGGTGAGCACGTGCCGCACCTGTTGGTAGCGCGCGCAAGCGATCACCCTCGCCACGGGCCCCGCCTCGCGCATGCGCTCGTGCATCGGATAGGGATCGAGCAGGTTCTCCGTGGCGTACGGATCGATGTCGAGTTCGGCGATTCTTGCGATCATGTCCATCGGGATGCCCTCTTCACGCTCTACTCCAGGGTCGCGCGTATTGACCAGCGCCCCGACCATGCTTTCTCCGAACCGGGGCAAAGGTTCAACGAGGCAGGTATGGTTTAGGAACGACGAGTGTTCGCGAGCCCGACGCGGGACCTTTGGGAGGTGATATGCGATACTCATCGTGTCTTCATCCGCTGACAAGTCCATTCGAAGCGCGACTACAACACGTCTGCTAAAGTCGCCGTCTCAGGAGAGCACCATGAATGCCAGTATGCCGCCACCCGCCGTTCAGCGCATCCGTCGCGACTACTACGAGCGAATCGGCGCGCACAACATGACGCCGCTGTGGGAGGTGCTGCATGCGCTCGTGCCACGCGAGCCAAGCCCGCAGGCGCAAGCGGCGCTATGGCGCTACGCCGAGTTGCGCGAGCACGTGCTCGAAGCCGGCCGGCTAATCAGCGCAGAGGAAGCCGAACGCCGTGTACTGATCCTAGAAAATCCTGGGCTGAGAGGGCAGTCGTGTATCACGCAGTCGCTCTATGCGGGCCTCCAAGTCATCCTCCCCGGTGAGGTAGCCCCCGCTCACCGCCACACGCAGTCGGCGCTGCGGCTGGTGCTGGACGGCGAAGGGGCCTATACGGCAGTCGACGGCGAGCGTACCACCATGCGGCGCGGCGACTTTATCGTTACGCCGGCATGGACCTGGCACGATCACGGCAACCTCGGCGATCGGCCGGTCGTCTGGCTCGACGGACTGGACATTCCGATTGTGAGACTGTTCGATGCCGGTTTTGCCGAGAGAAGCGAACAGTCATCGCAGCAGACGTTGCGCCCTGAAGGCGACGCATTGGCTCGCTACGGCGCGAACATGGTACCGGTCGACTACGTGCCGCAGTTGGCCGAACCGACGCGGGTATTCGTCTACCCATTCGAACGCACCCGCGCTTCGCTACGGGCGATCGCACAGGGCTCACCCAATCCGCACCACGGATTCAAGCTGCGCTACGTCAACCCTGGCACCGGCGCCTCGCCGATGCCAACCATCGGCACTTTCGCGCAGTGGCTACCGGCGCAGTTCGAAACGAAAACCGTTCGTTCTACCGATAGCGCCGTGCAAGTCTGCCTGCAAGGCCGCGGTGAGGCCCAAGTGGGCGAGCGGACTTGGCGCTTCGAGGAAAACGATGTCTTCGTCGTGCCCTCGTGGCAGACCCTACAATTGCGTGCCGAGCGGGACGCATTGCTGTTTAGTTTTTCCGACCGTCCAGTGCAACAGGCGCTGGGGCTGTGGCGCGAGCAGTGCATGTAGCTCCGACTAACCTTTGCCGATTTCATCTCTATGAACGACATGAGCCGAACATCGCCGATTTTTCCTCGCACGCTTCACTGGGAAGAAAACGGTACGCATCGAATTCCGTTTCTCGCCTACACGAGCGAGGAGTTGCACAAGCGCGAACTGGAGCGCTTCTTCTACAAGGGACACTGGTGTTACGTAGGCCTGGAGGCCGAGATCCCCAATCCGGGAGACTTCAAGCGCACCGCGGTGGGAGAACGATCGGTGATCATGGTTCGCGACGCCGACGGCGCAGTCAACGTCGTGGAAAACGTGTGCGCACACCGCGGAATGCGCTTCTGCCGCGTACGTGACGGCAATCGCAAGGAGTTCGTCTGCCCGTATCATCAATGGAGCTACACGCTTAAGGGCGACCTTCAGGGGGTACCGTTTCGCCGCGGCGTGAAACAGGGCGGTCAGGTGCATGGCGGCATGCCGGCTGACTTCGACCCCGCCCGCCACGGCCTGACGAAGCTGAGAGTCGCGACCCGCGGTGGCGTGGTTTTCGCTTCGTTCGACCAGGAGATCGAGCCGCTCGTGGACTATCTTGGTCCAACGATCCTGCACTACTTCGACCGACTGTTCAACGGACGTAAGCTCACCATTCTGGGCTACAACCGTCAACGCATCCCAGGCAACTGGAAACTCATGCAGGAGAACATCAAGGACCCCTACCATCCGGGCCTGCTGCACACGTGGTTTGTCACCTTCGGGCTATGGCGCGCCGACAACAAGTCCGAACTGAGAATGGACGACCGGCATCGCCATGCCGCGATGGTCTCGACCCGAGGTACCGCCGGCAAGGCGGAACAAGTGACGCAGGTGTCGAGCTTCAAGGAGAACATGCGGCTCAACGATTCGGGCTTTCTCGATGTGGTCCCCGAACCCTGGTGGGGTGGACCTTCTGTGGTGATGACCACGATCTTTCCCAGCGTTATCTTCCAACAGCAGGTCAACAGCGTCTCGACGCGCCATATCCAACCGGTCGGCCCCGGCGCTTTCGACTTCGTCTGGACGCACTTTGGCTTCGAAGACGACAACGAGGAAATGACCCAGCGCCGGCTTCGTCAAGCCAACCTGTTCGGCCCAGGGGGATTTGTCTCCGCCGACGACGGGGAGGTGATCGAATTCTCCCAGCAGGCATTTGAAAGCAAGCCTTTCCACCATGCTGTCGCTGAACTCGGGGGCAGAGACGTTGAGAACACCGATCATATGGTGACCGAGACATTGATTCGCGGTATGTACCGCTACTGGCGTGAAGTGATGGAGAGCTGATCGTGGTCGCCGAACTGAGCTTCAAGGACTATCTTGCGCTGACGCAGCTGTATGCGGACTACGCAAGCGCGGTGGACTCTGGCCGTTGGGAACTGTGGCCGGATTTCTTTACCGACAATTGCGTATACCAGCTTCAGCCGCGAGAGAATCATGAACGCGGCTTTCCGCTCGCCACCCTGTCGTTTACAAGCAAGGGAATGTTGAAAGATCGGGTCTATGGTATTCGGGAAACGCTGTTCCACGATCCCTATTACCAGCGACATGTCGTCGGCAGCCCATTGGTTCACAGAGCCGAGGCAGACCGGTTCGAATGTGAGGCAAACTACGCCGTGTTTCGCACCAAGCTATCCGATCTGTCTACAGTGTTCAATGTGGGCCGTTACATC
>CAZILI010000122.1:0-9658 GCA_964539965.1 uncultured Burkholderiales bacterium
ATGGGGCAAGGAAATCGTGGCCGCCTATCTCGGCGCCGGCTGACATGCCATACGTAGTCGGCCTGACCGGTGGAATCGGCTCGGGCAAATCGACTGTCGCGGAGTTGTTCGAAAAGCTGGGTGCGGACGTCGTCGACACGGACCAGATTTCTCGCGGACTCACGCAAGCGGGCGGTCGAGCGATTGAGCCGATCCGCCAGCAGTTCGGGGAGCGCTTCATCGCTTCGGACGGCGGCTTGGATCGGGCCGCGATGCGCTCGCTGGTGTTTTCCGACCCGAACTCCAAGAGCAAGCTGGAAGGCATTCTGCATCCGCTCATCGGCGCCGAGGTGACGAGGCTGGTGGCGGTGAGCCGAGGCCCCTATGTGGTACTCGTCGTTCCGCTGCTGATCGAAACCGAGGCCTACCGAGACGTGTTGAATCGGGTACTGGTGGTCGACTGCGATGAAGCCAAGCAGGTGTCGCGAGTCATGGCGCGCAGCGGCCTGCGCCGCAACGAAGTCGAAGCGATCATGGCCAGCCAAGTCCGGCGCAGCCAGCGCCTGCAACGTGCCGACGACGTGGTCACCAATGATGGCCCGGTGGAGGGACTCGTCGGCCAGGTCGCCGCGCTCGACAAGCGATATCGCGAGTTCGCGCAAGCGCGCTAGCCGCGTAGGTGCGCGGCGGCACTCGTTGTACAATGCCCGCCCATGCGGCAGAATGATGCTTTCTGCGTGGGTCCGGCAAGGTGATCACCTACGAGTACCCCCTGAACGAGAAGGTCCGCACGCTCCTGCGTCTGGAGGACCTCTACGAAAAGACGCGCCACTTCCTCGCCAAGACCGAAGCGCTCGAGCATCATGTCGCGCTGGTCACGATGTTCGAGATTCTCGACGTGGCCACCCGCGCAGATTTCAAATCCGACCTGTTGCAAGAGCTGGAGCGCCAGAAGCAATCGCTGGAGGCGCTGCGCCAAAATCCTAACGTCGACCGCGCGAAGCTGGAAGAGGCGGTGCAGGAAATCGAGCGGACCTCCGCGTCGTTGCTCGCCGCCTCCGGCAAGTTCGGCCAACATTTGCGCGACAACGAATGGCTCATGGCCATCAAGCAACGTTGCGGCATTCCGGGCGGCGTTTGCGAGTTTGACCTGCCCTCTTATCACTATTGGCTGCATCAAGACTCCTCGCTCAGGCTGCGAGATCTGACGGGCTGGTTGGAGCCGACTTTGCCTGTGTATGACGGGACGCGCATTGTGCTGCGGTTGCTGCGCGAGAGCGCGCGGCCCGCTTCGCTGGTTGCCCACCAAGGCTTGTATCAACAAACTCCCGCCGGCCGAGTTGCGCAAATGATTCGCGTGACCCTTTCGCCGACCTATCCCTGCGTGCCCGAAATCAGCGCAAACAAATATGCCCTCAATATCCGGTTCATCGGCATAGGTTTCAGTGGGCGACCGCCGGTGTATGAGCGCGACGTGGAGTTCGGGCTGGCGTTCTGCAATTTCTAGGCGCTCTGCATGAGCGATCGGCCACGTCGTGTCCCGTGTCCCCGTTGCGGAAAGATCACTGAGTGGTCATCTGCCAATTCGAGCCGACCATTCTGCAGTGAGCGCTGCAAGCTGATCGACATGGGTATGTGGGCGAGCGAGCGCTATCGCGTCCCGCTAGAAGAAGCGGACCCGGCGCTCCAGGATGGTTCCGAAGGCGAGCCGCCCGCCTAAGTTGCTCCAATGCCCTGCGCCCTGCTCGCCACTTGTGGCTTAGAAGGCGTGTGTGCTATCGTTCGCGCTTCCGCATGGCAGTTTGCCGAATAGAACAATTAATCCAGCGGTTAGCCGCACTACTTATTGCCGTAGACAGATGCAGCGTGTGGAGGAGGGGGTAGGGGTGGAGTACTCCCAGACGACAAGGCGAAACTGCTCTCTAAGTCCCGAAGGTCGGCGCCTTTTCTTGGCAGTGATATTTGCCAATACCGCGATTCTGGCGGTGGCCTGGACGTCGATGGGAGCTTGGCCGATTCTGCCTTGTGCTGGGCTGGAGCTGGCCGCGCTGGCTCTGGCGTTCTATCTGGTGAGCCGGCACGACGGCGACTACGAGCGTCTCACCATCTCCGACTCGACGGTCTGCCTCGAGCGTTCCGACGGCGGCGAGATCACGCGCAGGGAATTCAACCGAGACTGGGCGCAGCTCGTCTGCCGCACGCAGGGTTCGCAGTGCCGCCTCGCGCTTCGCTCGCACGGCAAGGAGACGCCGCTCGGCAATCACATGAATGACGAAGGGCGCCTTAGTTTGGCGCGAGAGCTAAAAGAAAAGCTACGTTGGGTCGAAAACTAGGGGAAAGCATGTTCCAAACTTCCATGAAACGCGCAGCACTTGCTCTGCTGTCCATGCTGTCGGCGACGGTGGCGTTCGCCGGCTACGGCGACGTCAATCTTCAGAAGCCTGCCTCACCAGTCGCGGCCGAAGTCTACGATCTGCACATCTACGTGTTGTGGATTTGCTTCTTCATCTTTATCGTGGTGTTCGGTGCGATGTTCTACTCGATCATCAAGCACCGAAAGTCGGTCGGCCACCAAGCAGAGCATTTCCACGAGAACACCACCATCGAAGTCGTATGGACCATCGTCCCGTTTCTCATCATCGTGGGCATGGCCATACCGGCTACCAAAGTGGTGCTGGCGCAGAAGGACACGGGCGGAGAGGACTTGACGGTCAAGGTCACCGGCTATCAGTGGCGGTGGGAGTACGACTACCTCAAAGAGGGCATCAAGTACGTAAGCGTGCTGAGCACCCCGTTCGAGCAAATATACGAAGGCGCGGCAAAGACTCCGCTGTACACGCTCGAAGTCGACCGGCCCCTGGTAGTGCCGGCAGGCAAGCGAATTCGCGTCCTGGTTACGGCGAGCGATGTGATCCACGGCTGGTTCGTGCCCAGCCTGGGTGTGAATCAATACGGCATTCCGGGCTTCATCAAGGACACTTGGTTTATGGCCAAGGAGCCCGGTGTATACCGCGGGCAATGCAGCCAGATCTGCGGTAAGGAACACGCCTATATGCCCATCGTGGTCGAGGCCAAGTCTGCCGAGGACTATGCCAAATGGGTAGAAGAGCAAAAGGCTAAAGCGAAGGTGGCGGCGGCGCAGTAGCGTGGCCGGCACGTCCAAGCAAACGACATCCCACGATACGAGCGGAGTAAACCAGATGAGCGCAACGCACGCCCACGGTCATGACCATCACGACCACCACGATCATCACCCGACGGGGCTGATGCGATGGGTGAAGACCACCAATCACAAAGATATCGGGACCTTGTACTTGTGGTTCGCCTTCATCATGCTGCTGGTCGGCGGTTTTATGGCGATGCTGATTCGCGCCGAGCTGTTCCAACCGGGCATCCAAGTTGTCAACCCTGAGGTGTTCAATCAGCTCACCACGATACATGGTCTGGTGATGGTTTTCGGCGCCATCATGCCGGCATTCGTCGGCTTCGCCAACTGGCAAATTCCAATGATGATAGGCGCGCCCGATATGGCGTTCGCGCGCATGAACAATTGGAGCTTCTGGCTTCTGCCGCCGGCCGCGATCTTGTTGGTCGGCACGTTCTTGATGCCCGGCGGCGCCGTCGGTAGTGGCTGGACTCTGTACCCGCCGCTGTACACGCAAAGCGGGATAGCGGGCGACATGACCATCTTTGCCGTGCACATCTTGGGCGCGTCCTCAATCATGGGATCGATCAACATCATCACCACGATCCTCAACATGCGCGCGCCCGGCATGACGCTCATGAAAATGCCGTTGTTCGTTTGGACATGGCTGATCACGGCCTACTTGCTGATCGCCGTGATGCCGGTACTTGCGGGCGCCGTGACCATGATGTTGACCGATCGCCACTTCGGGACGCATTTCTTCAATGCCGCCGGCGGCGGTGACCCGACCATGTTCATGCACATCTTCTGGTTCTTCGGGCACCCAGAGGTGTACATCATGATCTTGCCCGCGTTCGGCATCGTCTCTCAAATCATTCCCACATTCTCGCGCAAGCCCCTGTTCGGTTACGCGTCCATGGTCTACGCGACCGCCTCCATCGCGATCTTGTCCTTCATCGTGTGGGGACACCACATGTTTACCGTCGGCATGCCGGCGGGCGGCCAGCTCTTCTTTATGTACGCGACGATGCTGATCGCGGTGCCGACCGGGGTGAAGATCTTCAACTGGATCGCCACCATGTGGAAGGGCTCGCTCACGTTCGAGACACCCATGCTGTACAGCGTGGGCTTCCTGTGCCTGTTCACGATCGGCGGATTCAGCGGGCTCGTCTGCGCCATGACGCCGGTGGATATCGTGATCCATAACACGTACTACGTGGTCGCGCACTTCCATTACGTCCTCTTCTCCGGCGCGTTGTACGCAATCTTTGCGGGCGCCTACTACTGGCTACCGAAGTGGACCGGTCACATGTACGACGAAGGTCTCGGCAAGTGGCACTTCTGGCTGACCACGATATTCTTCAACATCACCTTCTTTCCGCAGCACTTCCTGGGGCTGGCGGGCATGCCGCGTCGCTATGCCGACTACGCGCTGCAGTTCTCGGAGTGGAACATGTGGTCGAGCATCGGGGCATTCGGACTCGGCTTGAGCCAGCTGATTTTCCTTGTCGTGGTGCTTAAGTGCATCCGCGGTGGCAATAAGGCCACCTCCCAGGTATGGGAAGGCGCCCAAGGGCTCGAATGGACGGTGCCGTCTCCCGCGCCGTACCACACGTTCGAGACGCCGCCGGTTGTGCGCTAGCGCGCGGCATATGGTGAACATGCTCGTGGCCTCGGCGGCTTCCCGGAAGGGCAAGTACGTCACCGCCGCATTGCTGGCGGCGGCCGTGCTGGCGTTGTACGCGTACACCATCTTGACCGGGCTGTAGCGGTGTCGGTCGCACGGCAGAATCGAACCCTCTTAGGAAAACTGCTCGTCATCGTGGTCATGATGGGGGGGTTCGGCTACGCGCTGGTTCCGCTGTACAAGAAAATCTGCGAGGTCACCGGAATCAGCCAAAGCCGGGCGGTCGCGGCGGCGCCCGTCAGTATCACGCAGATCGACGCTTCACGCTTGGTGACGATCGAGTTCGTCGCCTCGACCAATCAGCAGATGCCCTGGAGCTTCGAGCCGCTGCAGGCGACCCTGCAATTGCATCCCGGCGAGATCGGCCGAGTGAGCTATCGGGTGGCCAACAAGACCGCCCACGGCATGGTCGGGCAGGCGGTGGCGAGTTACGGTCCCGCCTACGCGGGCAAGTATCTCAGCAAGATGGAATGTTTTTGTTTCAAGCAGCAGACGCTTGAGGCGCACGAGACAAGGGAACTGCCGGTGGTGTTTCGCCTGAGCCCAGACTTGCCGGGGGAAATCAAGACCGTCACCCTGTCGTACACGTTCTTCGACGTGACCAACGAGTCGAGTGAACGCAAAGGCTAACTAGGCTAGTCCAAGAAACTGACACGGAGAACTCCAAGTGAACGCACAAGCGACTATCGGCAAGTATTTCATCCCCGATCCCTCTACCTGGCCGATAACCGGCTCGATCGCTTTGTTCCTGATGGCGAGTGGCTTTGTCGCGTTCATCCACGGCCACGGCGCGGGCGTTTGGGTGCTGTTGGCCGGGTTTGCGATCCTGATCTACATGATGTTCGGCTGGTTCGGCCAGGTCGCCGGCGAGAGCGAAGCGGGCAAATACAACGAGCAGGTGGACCTCTCGTTCCGCTGGAGCATGAGCTGGTTCATTTTCTCGGAGGTCATGTTTTTCGCGGCGTTCTTCGGCGCGCTCTTGTATGCGCGCCAGATGTCGGTTCCCTGGCTGGGCGAAATAGACAACAAACTGCTATGGCCTAACTTTCAGGCGCAGTGGCCGAGCGCCGGGCCCTACCTCGAAGGAAAATTCCAGACCATAGGCGCATGGGGTATCCCGGCCCTCAACACCCTGATTTTGTTGAGCTCCGGTGTCACTGTGACGTTCGCGCATTGGGCCCTGAAAAAGAACAACCGCGGCGCGCTAATCGGTTGGCTCATCGCCACCGTCGCGCTGGGCATATTGTTCTTGATCCTGCAGGCGAGCGAATATCACCATGCCTACACCGAACTCGGCCTGACCCTGAAGCAAGGCGTGTACGGGGCGACGTTTTTCATGCTGACCGGCTTTCACGGTTTCCACGTGACCATCGGCACCATCATGCTCATCACTATCCTCGGGCGGTGCGTGGCGGGTCACTTTAAGCCGGAGCGGCACTTCGCCTTCGAGGCCGTATCTTGGTACTGGCACTTTGTCGACGTCGTGTGGCTGTTGCTGTTCATATTGGTCTACTGGCTGTAGGACCCAGACGTGATTGGGAGAACAAAGCGGGAGGAGGAGTTCGCGGGCTTAGGGTAGTGCGACATACGAGGAGCTACCGCGAAAAGACCACGCCGCGCCCGTTCGCGGCGTCGTCTTTTCTACTCGCCCAAGCCGTGCGGCTTGATGAGCCCCAAGTAGTACGAAAGCATCAACAGCAGGAACAACACGATCGACAGCGAAATGCGTACGGTGAGCGCCTTCACGGCGCGATCGGACTGTCCTCGGTCCTTGATCAGATAGAACAAGGCGCTGAACAGACTGCCCAAGATAAAGAAGATAAACAGGAAGACGACGATTTTCATGTCGCAGCGGATCCAAGCAAGTGAGCCAGTCTATGTCATGCCGGCGTGCCAGGCAAACCCGATGCGTATAGGCGCGTTCGAGTTCCGTCCGGCACTGCTGCCCACGATCGCCACGGCCGTGATGATGGCGCTCACCTTCTCGCTGGGTTTGTGGCAGGAAGGGCGCGCACGCGAAAAGCAAGCCCTGCAGGACCAGTACGAACGCGGCGCGACGCGCGCACCGCTGCGCCTCACCGGCAGCATTGCTGACGTCGAAGGTATTCGCTATCGTGTCGTCGTGTTGGAGGGAACGTTCTTGCCCGAGCAGCAGATCTTCGTCGACAACCGGGTGCACAACGGGCAAGCGGGCTTCTATGTTGTGGCGCCGCTGCGCATCGAGTCTACGCAGGATCTGGTTCTCATCAACCGCGGTTGGATTGCGCGCGACACGCACTACCCGCGGCCACCGAAGGTTCCGCTGCCCGCAACACGAGCTGCCGTTGAGGGCTTGGTGAGTATTCCGAGCGCACGCTATTTCGAGCTGTCGGCCGATACGGTTTCAGGCCAAGTTTGGCAGAACTTGACCTTGGGCAAGTACCAGGCACGCACCGGATTGAAGGTACTGCCGTTCGTGGTAGCGCAATCCAAGGATTTAGCTCCCGGCCTCGCCCCGGTCGAAATGCGGGCCGAGTTCGGGGTCGACCGTCACAAGGGCTACGCATTTCAGTGGTTCGCCTTGTGCGCTACGCTTCTCGTCGTGTATGCCGTCGTCAACAGCAAGCGCGCGCACTAGAGCCCGCCTGCAGTTGGGGCTGGTGCTCGCCGTGTTCGCGGCGCCCCTGTTGGGCGCCTACTGGACGTACAAACACTGGCGACCAGCCGCCACGATGAACTACGGCGAGCTGATTTCTCCCAAGCAGCTGTCTGAGGCAAAGCTGACTCTGACCGACGGGACGCCGTATGTGCCCGCCTCGGCGCGCGGCAAGTGGCTGCTGCTCATAGTCGACTCCGGTGAGTGCGCGTCCACGTGCGAGCACAAGCTCTACCTGCTGCGCCAGCTGCGCCTTGCACTGGGCAAGCATCAAGACCGAATCGAGCGCGCCTGGCTGGTCGACGACCGGGTCAAGCCGCGCCCCGCGCTTATCGCAGAATACCCGGGGACTTGGCTCGTCGACGCAGCGGATTCGGATCTGCTCCGCCAACTCGACGCGCAAACCTCTCCGCGCGACTATCTCTACCTGGTCGACCCGCTCGGCAACTTGATGATGCGCTACTCCAAAGAGCCCGATCCACGGCGCGTGCTGAATGACCTGAATCGCTTGATGAAGGTGTCCCAGGTCGGCTAGCGATGTTACGCATCTTGACCCTTGTTGCCACGGCGCTGGCGTTTATCATCGTCGTACTCGGCGCGTTCGTGCGACTTAACGACGCGGGGCTTGGCTGCCCGGACTGGCCCGGCTGCTACGGCCACGTCGGCGTGCCCGACGAGCCGGCCGAACTCGCCAAGGCGCGCGAGCGCTTTCCGGACAAGCCGGTCGAAGCACGCAAAGCCTGGATCGAGATGGCGCATCGCTATCTTGCTTCGACCTTGGGCGTGCTCATCGTCTTGATCGCCGCGCTCGCTTGGCGCACGCGAGGCGATACCGGGCAATCGATCGCTTCGCCGCTTGCGTTGGTCGCTCTGGTGGTTTTTCAGGGCATGCTGGGGATGTGGACCGTCACTTTGCTGCTCAAGCCGGCGATCGTGACCGCGCACCTGATCGGCGGCATGGCGACTTTGGCGCTGCTCGCGTGGTTGGCCCTGCGGCAGTTTCAGGATCGTGCCCGCGCCAGTATAATTTCGACCCCGTGGCTGCGAGTTACTGTCATCCTGGGGCTAGCTCTGCTGGCCGCGCAGATTGCCCTAGGCGGTTGGGTCAGCACGAACTACGCCGCGCTCGCGTGCACGGATTTTCCACGCTGTCAAGGCAAGTGGCTGCCCGAGATGGATCCCGCCAACGCTTTCCACATCGTGCGAGATCTGGGCAAGACGGCGCAAGGAGAGCTGCTGTCGCTGCAAGCTCTAACCGCGATACATTGGGCGCATCGGGTGGGTGCATTGGTCAGCACCTTGTATCTGGGGCTTCTGGGCTTGCTGTTGTTGCGCAGGGCGAGCGAAGTGCGCTGCGCCGCGTTTCTACTGCTTGCGCTTGCGCTGCAGGTCGCACTCGGCATCGGCAACGTGTTGCTGGGGTTACCGTTGACGCTCGCGGTGGCGCACAACGCCGGCGCCGCGCTGCTCTTGCTTGCGCTCGTCGCGCTGACGTATAGGCTTACTGCCGGCCAAGGATAACGAAGTAGAATAGGCTCATGTCCACGATCGCCAAACTATACGGCAGCAGCAGCGTACTGGGGCAGTTCCTGCAGCTCACCAAACCACGCGTCGTGTCGCTGATCGTCTTCACCGCCATGATCGGGATGTTCCTCGCCGTGCCGAGCGGGCTACCGTCCACGCAGTTGGTCGCGATCGCGACCTTAGGCATCGCGCTGGTTGCCGGATCGGCTGCCGCCATCAACTGTCTGGTCGAACAGAAGATCGACGCGGTGATGGCGCGCACACGGGCTCGGCCCTTGCCTCGAGGCACACTCACTTCCACGCAAACCCTCGCGTTTGCCTCGGTCATCGGAGGCGCCGGACTATGGCTGTTGTATGCCGGGGTTAATCCGCTTACGATGTGGTTGACGCTCGCAACCTTCATCGGCTACGCGGTCATATACACGGTGTTGCTCAAGCCCGCGACGCCGCAAAACATCGTCATCGGCGGCGCCTCGGGCGCGATGCCGCCCCTACTCGGATGGACGGCAGTTACCGGCGAAGTCTCACACGACGCGCTCATTCTTTTTCTGATCATTTTCGCTTGGACGCCACCGCACTTCTGGGCGCTCGCGCTCTATCGCAAGAACGAATACGCGAAAGCGGGAGTGCCGATGTTGCCGGTGACCCACGGCAACCGCTACACGCGGCTGCACGTGCTGCTGTACAC
>CAZILI010000123.1:0-8060 GCA_964539965.1 uncultured Burkholderiales bacterium
TCTGGGAGCGCGGCGCGGGCGAGACGCTCGCCTGCGGCACCGGCGCCTGCGCCGCGGTGGTCGCCGGCATCGCGCGCGGGCTGCTCGATGCGCGCGTGAAGGTGTACACGCGCGGTGGTGCGCTCACCATCGAATGGCATGGCGACGGCACATCGGTCATGATGACGGGAGCGGCAAAGACGGTTTTTCGCGGTGAGATAGAGCTATAGGGGACGGCATGCTCATCAACGCTGATCAAGTCGCAAGCTGGCTGCGCAACAATCCAAGCTTCTTCGAGCAGTACTCGACGGTGCTCACCGAACTGCACATCCCGCATCCACACGGCGGGCGCGCGATCTCGATCGGAGAGCGCCAAGTGCTCAGTTTGCGCCAGAAGAACCGCGCGCTGGAAAACAAGCTCGGTGAATTGATTCAGATCGGCCGCGACAACGATCAGATCGGCGAGAAGATTCATCGGCTCGCGCTCGAACTGATCGCGGCTGCATCGCTCGACGCTACGCTCGACGCCATCTATGCGAGCCTGGAAGGGCCGTTCCAAGTGCCGCATGCCGCTATTCGCGTCTGGAACCAAGCGCGTGACGATGACGGGCGGGCAGAACTCAGCCCGGTGCTGGAAGAACTCAAGCAATTCGTCGCGCCGATGTCGGCGCCGCAATGTGGCCAGCACGCCGTCTATGAAGTCAATCGCTGGTTCGGCGAAGCGGCGCCGCGGCTCCGCTCTTTCGCCCTCGTGCCGCTCAAGGCCGATCAGACAGCGTTCGGACTGCTGGCGCTCGCCTCCGAGGACGCGCAGCGCTTCTATCCCGAAATGGGAACCCTGTACTTGAGCCGGCTGGGCGAATTGGTGAGCGCGGGCGTTGTTCGCCACCTGCAAGGACAAGCGTAGCGGAGCGCGCCCCCAGCGTGTCGGACCAGGCCAGGCTACAGAGTTATCTCGACTATCTCGCCGACGAGCGCCGGCTGGCCAAACGCACCCGCCTGCACTACGAACGCGACCTGCGCGTTCTCCTCGAACAAGCCAAAGACACGGCTCTGGAGCGCTTGCAAATACACCATGTACGCCGCTATATCGCTGCGCTGCACGGGCGCGGACTAAGCGGCCGCAGCCTCGCGCGCATGCTGTCCGCGTGGCGCGGCTTTTTCGATCATCTGGCGCGCGAGCACGGCCTGTCTCACAACCCATGCACCGGCCTGCGCGCCCCGAAGAGCCCCAAGCGACTGCCGAAAGCGCTTTCGGTCGAGCAAGCGGCTCGGCTGGTGCAGTTCGATCCCGAGGACGCGCTGGCGGTGCGGGACAGAGCCATGCTGGAGCTCTTTTACTCCTCGGGATTGCGCTTGAGCGAGCTAACCTCGCTCGATCCCGAAGACGTCAATCGCAACGAAGCTGTGGTGACCGTCACCGGCAAGGGCGCGAAGACGCGTATCGTGCCGGTCGGCCGACACGCGCTGGCGGCGATCGAAGCCTGGCTCAAGGTGCGCGGCGCGCTCGCCAAACCGTCCGAGCGAGCGCTATTCGTGAGCGCGCGCGGGCTTCGCGTCAGTGCGCGCGCCATCCAGGCGCGCCTTAAGCGCTGGGCCCTCTTGCAGGGCATCGACGCCAATGTGCACCCGCACGTGCTGCGGCACTCGTTTGCCTCTCACGTGCTGCAATCTTCCGGCGATCTGCGCGCGGTGCAGGAGATGCTGGGGCACGCGAACATCGCCTCGACGCAAATCTACACCCAGCTCGACTTTCAGCATCTCGCCAAGGTGTACGATGCCGCCCATCCGCGGGCGCGCAAGAAATAACGAAGGGGCACAGCGCGATGCCGTGCCCCTTGATGGCGACTGACTACTACTTAGTGACTTTGATGTAGCGGGTCGCGCGGTTGCCGGCGGCGTCGGTCGCTTCGGCAACGATTTGATAGCTGCCGGCGGCAAGACCCGCAGTCGGCCAATCGACGGTGAGGTCGTTCACGTTGTACACGACTTTCATCAGGGCCGATCCGACGTAGACTCGCAAGCGCGCCACCCCGACGTTGTCGCTACCCGATGCGCGGATGTTGACCACGCCGGTGACCTTGGCTCCGTCCAGCGGAGCGGTCACGCTCACCGTGGGCTTCACCGTGTCGGTCCCGCCGGTGGGCGGCGGATTCGGGTTGGGGTTCGGCGGCGGATTATTGTCCGGCGCAGGCGGCGGATTGCCTACTCCTACCGTGCCCGGGATACAACCGATGCGCTTGGTCGCGATAACCGTCTGATCGTACCAAAGCGTCGCATTGTGGCCGAACGGCGCCTTGCCGCCGTTGTGCAGGGTGCCCCAGAACTTCTGGATGCCGAGGTTGCCCGGCACTTTGTAAGGCGGCTGCTTGCGCAGCAGAACATCGCGACGATCCATGGCGAGCTTGCCGTTGACCCAGGTCTGCAAGATGCCGTCTTTCACACCCGGCGTATTCACCTTCAAGTGCTGCTCGACGCATTGCCACTGGTTGAGCGGGGCCAGTCCCAACTCGCCGCGCCCGGTCCACTTCCACTCGTCGCCGAAGAAGCCCGCCATCTCAGCGTGGTAGGCGTAGGTGGAGAGCATCACCTTGGGATAGATGGGATTGGTCTTGTCGCAGTTGAGAATGTAGGCGCCGCGCAGACTCCAGCCGTTGGTGCCGTCGACTTTGGCGCCGTTGTTGCCGGCCACCGAGGTATCGCTCGCGAAGCCGGGCAGCTTACCGCCGTCGCAGGGATCGGCGTCGCGGAAATCCGGTGCGAAGCGTACGTAGTAACGAACGTACATCTCGTCGTACTCGCGGCCCTTCATCTCCTTGAAATCAAACCCGGGCACGGTGGTGCCGCCGTTGGTCGTGGCTTGCATCACGATCTTCAGGGCTGCGCCAAGCGCGCCACCGGTGGGATCCACGCTCACGCCGATCCAGTGCGTGGGAAAGCGCCCACCGTCCTGGGCCCACGTGTCGAACGGCGGCTTGAAGTAGCCGGAACGCCGCCACCAGTCGTCGGGTTGATCATCCCAGCTCTCGAAGTACAGGACACTAGGGTCCTGTGCGATGCCGCGATCGCCCGGATAGTTAGTCGATATGCCGCCGGTCGCCGCCGACTCGGGCAGCACGGGCGAACTCAGCGCGAACAACCCGAACGTCGCTGGGCTGGATGACCGAAGGATGTCGATCTCCAAGGCCGCCGATACGACGCCGCTCGGGATCGCGCCGAAGCTCATCACCGCGGCGTGGGTAGGCAACAGCGAGGTCAGTTGACCGGGCGAGGCGAGCAGAGACGTGCACTTGCCGCCGCTGTAGGCCATGGTCGAGTCGGCTTTGGCTTGCAAAGTCACGATGCTGTTGTTGCTCATGGTCAGCACCAGTCGGGGGCCGTGGCCGGACTCGCGCGAGTGAAAACTGACAATACCCGACGAACTGGTGCGGCGCATCACGATCGCCGGCGCGCGAAGCAACGCGGTCGCATTCAAGCGCACGGTCCCGGTTTGGAAAGCCACGACGGCGACGGTGGAAAACGGCTTCGATCCTTGCGGCGTGCCGTCGGCGTCGGTCCAGTCCGACCCGCGGTTCTTCCAAGGCACGGAGGCCGCGTGGTTGTAATTGACGCAGCTGACCCCGGAGGATCCGTCGTACAAATCCCAGGTCGCGGCGCGGCCAAGAAGCGGCAGCGCGAAAAGCGCGCCCAGCACACAATATCTCGAGAAATACATGTTTGTTGTCCCCCTGTCGAGGTTTCGTCAATAGTGTCGGGAAGTCGTAAGCAACCCACGTGCCACGCTCTTCGCGATGACGTCGAAAAACGTTCTTACATAAAATCAATACGTTGTGCTCCGGTTGGCGCGGTCACCCCTCGCAGCGCCGGCGGGAACGGGACGAGGACGTCTGGCGTCCGCGACAGACTCGCCGAATCATTTGACTAACTTCTTGATTGGATGGAACTGTGTAGCGTCGTCCGGAAGAGACAAAGTCGCCGGGAGAAGACATGCAAATGCTTTAGCGCTGCTCTTGATGTTTCCTATGCGAAGCGGCATGAATGCAATCGGGGCGTGGAAGTTGGGGCACTACACCCACTTCTGCGCGCGATTCACCTGAACCCGCACACTCGAGCGCGTCAAATAGCGACCCGTGCCGTCACAATCTGCTGCTGCGAATCCGAAAGCGTGACCGTGGTCTCGCCCGTCAAGATTGTCGGCACAGCACTACACGAGGAGGTTTGCTTCAGATGTCCGCCTGCCTCTCTCGCATCCTGCGGCCCGACACCAGCAAGTGAAAATTGCGTTTGCCAGGTCCTCATGGTTAAATCGCCGCAGAATTCGTTTGCCCCCCATGCTCCCCCTGCAAGATGACAAGGCCGAACAGGCGCTGCGCGACGGCGGCGGTAGGGTCACGCGCCCGCGTGTTCGCGTACTGGGCGCGCTGATGAGTGCAGCGCAGCCGCTCACCCACCAAGAGCTGTGTGACCTGCTCGATCGCGCCGAGCACATCGACCGCGTCACTCTATATCGCGTGCTCGAATGGCTCACAGAGCAGCACCTGGCACATCGCGTACTGGGTGAGGACAGGGTATGGCGATACAGCACGCAAGACAGCGGTGCGCATCAGCATGCGCATTTCAAATGCGACAGCTGCGGCCACGTGTTTTGTTTGGACGAACTCAACACGGCCTACGCGGTAAGCGTCCCGGCAGGCTATCTCGCCAAAGAAATCGAACTGACCATCAAGGGTCGCTGCGCCGCCTGCGCCCCGCATTGAGCTTTTTCCTCTGATCGCAACTCGTCTGCAACAAATCGGACCTCTCGCCATGCCGCAATCCATCCCCGTCACGATCCTGACCGGCTTTCTCGGCAGCGGAAAAACAACCCTGCTCAACCGCATCCTGCACGAACGGCACGGACGCCGCATCGCCGTCATCGAGAACGAGTTCGGTGAGGCCGGCATCGACAACGAGCTGTTGGTGCAAGACGACGGCGAGCAGATCATCGAGATGAACAACGGCTGCATCTGCTGCACCGTGCGCGGAGACCTCATTCGCATCCTCGGCACCTTGTCGGACCGGCGCGCCGCTGGCGAAGTCGACTTCGAGCGAGTCATCATAGAAACCACCGGCCTGGCCGATCCGGGACCGGTCGCGCAGACGTTTTTCGTCGACGAGCGCGTGCGCGAGAACTATGCGTTGGACGCGATTGTCACCTTGGTCGACGCCAAGCACGCGCACACGCAGCTCGACGAGCACCACGAAGCGCAAGAACAAGTCGGCTTCGCCGATCGCATTCTGCTGTCGAAGACCGATCTGGTGGACGAAGCCGAAACTCGCCGGCTGCTCGAGCGTCTGCACGCCATGAATTCGCGCGCGCCGGTGACGCGCGTGCACTTCGGCGCGACCGACATCGGCGACATTCTCGACATCCAGGGCTTCAAGCTCGACGACATCCTCGCCCTCGAGCCCGACTTCCTCACCGATACGCATCACGAGCACGACGACGACGTGCAGTCGTTCGTGTTCCGCGAGCGGCGCGCGTTCGCGCAAGACAAACTAGAGAATTTTCTGGGCGGTCTGGTCGAGGTGTACGGCACCGACATGCTGCGCTACAAGGGCGTGCTCAACATCGACGGCTACGAGCGCAGAGTCGTGTTTCAGGGCGTGCACATGCTCATGGGCAGCGAGCTGGGGCGTCCCTGGGGCGAGAGCGAGCGCGAAAGCGTACTCGTCTTCATCGGCCGCAAGCTGCCGCAAGACCTGTTCGTGAGCGGGCTGCGCAAGTGCCTGGCATAGAGGTAGCGCGTGGTTGAGGTCGAAGATGTCCAGCACGCCTACGCCGGCAAGCCGGTGCTCGAGGTGCCGAGCCTGCACGTCGCCGCGAGCGAAACCCTGTTGATTCTGGGTGGCTCGGGCAGCGGCAAGACCACATTGCTGCACGTGCTGGCCGGCATCCTCAAGCCGACCCGCGGCGAAGTGCGTGTCAACGGCACGGCGCTCGGCAGTCTACGCGGCGCGGCGCTGGACCACTTCCGCGGCCGCCACATCGGCATCGTGCTACAGCGATTTCACTTGATCGGCGCGATCTCGGTACTGCAGAACCTGTTGCTGGCGCAAACCTTGGCCGGAAGCCGCACCGATGCGCCGGCCGCCGTCGCCGTGCTCGAGAGTTTGGGCATCGCGCACCGGCGCGACGCCCGGCCGAGCGAGCTCTCGCACGGCCAAGCGCAGCGTGCCGCCATCGCGCGCGCCGTGATCAATCGGCCGAGCGTCATTCTCGCCGACGAACCGACCTCCAATTTGGACGACCGCAACTGCATGGAAGCGCTTGCCCTAATTCGCGAGCAGGCTGCCGCTTGCCGAGCGGCATTGATAGTCGCCACGCACGACTCGCGCGTGAAACGCGAGATCGCCAACCGCCTGGAATTGGCAGCCACGAATGCATAACCGGGCGGTGTATCACGCTAAAGGTCGCATCTGCACTAGCGTTATAGGTCTATACCCCCCGGGAAAGAGTGGGATCGCCTAGGTGAAGCTGCTCGCTCTGGCGCTCGCCTACCTGCGCGAAAAGCCGCTCAACACGTTCTTGAATTTGTTCCTGCTGGCCCTGGGTGTCGCGATGATCGTGGTGCTGTTGCTGTTTTCGAGCCAAGTCGAAGAGCGCCTGAGTCGCGACTCGCGCGGCATCGACCTAGTAGTCGGCGCGAAAGGCAGCCCGCTGCAGTTGATTCTGTCGAGCATCTATCACATCGACATTCCGACCGGCAACATTCCCCTGATCGAAGCGAAGAAGCTCGGCTCGCATCCGATGGTGAAGCGCGCCATTCCGCTCGCGCTCGGCGACAGCGTCGCCGGCTTTCGCATCGTCGGCGCCGACCCGTCGTACCTGCGGCTGTACGAAGCGAAACTCGCGCAAGGCAAGGCGTGGGAAGCGCCGCTGGAAGCCACACTCGGCGCGGAGGTGGCCAAGACCACCGGCCTCGCGGTCGGCGCGACCTTCGTCGGCGCCCACGGCATCGGCTCGGGCGGCGGCGAGCACAAAGACAATCCGTACAAGGTGGTAGGTGTGCTGGCGCCGACCGGCGGCGTCATCGACCGACTGGTGCTCACTAGCATTCAAAGCGTGTGGGAGGTGCACGAGCATCACGATAAGGAAAAATCGCACGACACGCACGACCCCGCCGAAGAAGATGCCGAGCGCGAGGTCACGGCATTGCTGGTCCAGTACAAGACGCCGCTCGCCGCCGCCATGCTGCCGCGCTTCGTCAATAGTCAGAGCGCGCTGCAGGCCGCCGCCCCAGCGTTCGAGACTGCGCGCCTGCTCAACTTGGTGGGCTTCGGCGTGGACACCTTGCGCGCGTTTGCGGTCGTGCTCATCGCCAGCGCGGCGCTCGCTATGTTCATCGCGCTCACTAACGCGCTCGACGAGCGCCGCTACGATCTCGCCATCATGCGCACCTTGGGCGGCAGCCGAGGTTGGTTGTTCGCGCTGGTGCTGCTACAAGGTGTCATCCTCGCCCTCGCGGGCACGGCGCTGGGCATCGCCTTGGGGCACGCGGCTGCACAAGGGCTAGGAATGTGGTTCAATATGACGAAACAAATGTCGTTCTCCGGCCTCACCTGGGTGCGCGAAGAAGGGTGGCTGATCGCCTTGGCTATCGCCGTCGGCGTGTTGGCGGCGATACTGCCGGCGCTGTCGGCGTACCGCACCGACATCGCCAAGACGCTCGCCCGGGAGTAGCGACGGAACGGGCGAATATCCAACTGCAGCACGAGGCATCGATGATGAAGACACTCTGCGCATTTCTCACCCTAGTCCTTCCCGCAGTAAACGTGCTGGCGGCCGATCCGGCTCCGGCCAAAGACGCGCTGCGCTTGGCGCAGCAGTCGACCGCCGCGCCGGCGCAGCAAGCCCCGCATCAAATCCAGCCCGACTGGAGCAAGGCGCGCGACTTCACCGCCAAGATCCCCGGCGCCCTCAATTGGGACTTGCTGCAGCAAGCCGAACTCATGAACTTAAGCGCCAAGGGACCGCGCCAAAGCCACGTCGGCGAACCCGGCAAAGGCATGCGCGTTGCGCTAGGCACGCTGGACGTATT
>CAZILI010000123.1:8070-9624 GCA_964539965.1 uncultured Burkholderiales bacterium
AAAGGAGGCGTATTCGGCACGCCGCCCGAGGACGAGGCCGACGCCAAGTGGGAAGTCGTGTTCAGCAAAGAACTGCAAAAAATGAACGGTAAGCCGATCAAGGTGGCGGGCTTCATGCTGCCGCTGCAGCAGGCGGAGAAGCACTCGCGTTTTCTGCTTTCGGCCGTGCCGCCGTCTTGCCCCTTCTGCCTGCCCGGTGGACCCAACTCCACCATCGAAGTGCTATGCAAGACGCCCGTCAAGTTCTCCATGGACGCCTTGGTGCTGAACGGGACGTTAACCTTGCTCAAGGACGACCCCAGCGGTTTCTACTACCGCTTGACCGAGGCCGCCGAAGCGCAGTGAGCCTTCGTCGATCGCGCCGATAATGCGAACAAGGCTGAGCTTGCGAGGCGGTGTCGCGCTGTTGGCGACGCTCGCTGCGCTCTTGTTCGCCGCGAGCCCGGTCACGGCGCTGGCGCACTTCTTCTCGCATCACGCCTCGCAAACAAGCGAATTCGGCAAGCAAGACGCGCCGCATCAGCTGTGCAAGCTCTGCGTCGGGCTGTCGGCATTCTCCGGCGCAGCGCCCGCGCATCAACCCGCGCTGGCCGCCGACATCGGCACACCGGAGCTTGCGCCGCGGCTCGCACGTGCGGCGTATCAGCCTCCTTCCCTTCACGGTTATCTAAGCCGAGCCCCACCGAGCTTCTCCTCGTAGCAGTGCCCTAGTGCTCGCGCGCAGTCAAGGCAGCGGCGCTTCGCCGCGCGACGCGCGAGTTCGCATCCCATGCCTGACGAGGAGGAATATGAAAACCGAGTACGCACGACTGGCGTCTTGCATCGCGCTGACGCTTGCGGCCGCATCGCCCACGCTCGCCGCCGATGGCGACATCGAGGCGATCCGCCAAGAAATCAAACAAATCCGCGACGACTATGAGACGCGCATCAAAGCGCTAGAAAAGCGCCTCGAAGAAGCCGAAGCCAAGGCGCAAAGAGCCGAAGCAGCGGCCACGAAAGCACAGACGAGCGCGCAGCAGGGCGCCGCCCCCCCGGCGGCGACGGGCAGCCAAGCGACATTCAACCCGGGCATCGGCCTTATCTTGTCCGGCCAGTACAACCATCTGTCCAAGGACCCGGGGACCTATCACATCGCAGGCTTCATCCCGGGCGGCGAAGAAATCGGCCCCGGCGAGCGCAGCTTCAACTTGGGCGAATCGGAGTTGAGCCTGTTCGCCAACGTCGATCCCTACTTCTACGGGCAATTCACCGCAGCGGTGACGCCGGAAAACGAGGTCGAGGTCGAAGAGGCGTTCATCAAGACGCTCGCCCTTCCCGCTGGCCTATCTCTGAAGGGCGGACGCTTTTTCTCCGGCATCGGTTACCTGAACGAGATCCACGCGCATGCGTGGGATTTCGTCGACGCGCCGCTCGCTTATCAAGCCTTCTTAGGGGGCCAATTCGCCCAGGAAGGCCTGCAGCTCAAATGGCTCGCGCCGACACCCGTGTTCCTAGAACTAGGCTTGGAGGCCGGCAACGGACGCCGCTTTCCCGGTGCAGGGCGTAACAAGAACG